>NZ_CP151792.1:2137683-2443067 GCF_038446525.1 Methanolobus sp. ZRKC5 | reverse complement strand
GGCATTGAACTTTTAACGATGGAACAATATCAGAAGTTGCAGAAAATTGGAAATTTCGATACGAAGACGTCGAGTTGGGTGAAAACACCTTCTGATATTAGAAAACTCGGCGGCGCCCTCTTTGCTGATCGACGCTACGACAATGTGTTCATGTATCACAACAGTGCGCCCTCTTACTATGGTGTTAGGGGGTTCCGTGGCTCGCTAAGGGTCTAAATTTGGACTTTACGTTCTTTACTTATCACGGTTCAACTAAGATTGTCGTGATGCATCTAGAGGTGAATTACTGAGCTAATAATCAAAGTATCTTAAAACATAGTGTCTGTTGATGCTATGGAATACGCAAAATAAGGCAAAATTTACATTTACTGGAGCCGAAAAAGACGTTTATTTCAGGGAAGACTATTGAATTCCTCTCTGTTTTAACTCCTCTTCTATGCGGTCAATAACAGTATGGAATATCTTAATCCTTGAGTAATACTTGTCGTTTGATTCCACAATTGTCCACGGTGCCCAGGATGTGCTTGTTTTCTGTAGCATTTCATCCGCAGCATCCCTGTAGAGGTTCCACTTTTCACGGTTACGCCAGTCGTCAGGAGTTATTTTCCACTGTTTATGGGAGGTATTTTCCCTTTGCTTGAACCTTTTAAGTTGTTCTTCCTTATCAATATGGGCCCAGAATTTGATGATGATAGTGCCATAATTGGCAAGCGTTTCCTCAAATTCATTAATCTCCCTGTAAGCACGTTTCCATTCCTGGTTACCGCAGAGGTTTTCAACTCTTTCAACAAGTACTCTTCCGTACCAGCTTCTGTCATATATGGCTATATGACCTGCTTCAGGTATTTCGTTATAGAATCTCCAAAGATAGTGGTGTGAAATCTCCGTTTGTGAGGGAACGCCAACAGGAATTACCTGATAAAGTCTGGGATTTAATTTCTGGGCAAGCCGCCTTATACCTCCTCCTTTTCCTGACGCATCCCATCCCTCAAATACACATATTAAGGGTATACGGTGCTTAAAAAGTTCATACTGGAGTTGCGTTATCTTTTTCTGGCATATTTTTTTCTCTTTTTTATATTCTTTATAAGTGAGACTTTTGTCCAGATCGGTCTTTTCAAGTATTGATGAATCTATGTTGGGAATGATACAATTTTCATTATGGTGATTTTGACTTATCTTTATCTCATTTTCGTTGTTTTGTATCTTATTTTCAATAGATTCGATTACCTTTGCAAGTATTTTAATGGTTGCAAAGTTCTTGTCTTCTGATTCTACAATGGTCCATGGTGCAGAAGTCCGGTCTGTTCTTTCCAGAATGCTTTCTATCAGAGGCAGGTGTTTGTCATAATCATTCAGGTATTCCTGTTCTTCTTCTTCTTCTTCAACGATGAACATTGGTATACCCTGTTTTTTCATCTCACGATATCTTTTTCCCTGTTCTTCTTTACTTATGTGCAGGAAGAATTTGATGAGCAGATATCCCTCATCTGTCAACTGTCTTTCAAAATAGTTCGATCCTTCAAGACATTTAGACATTTTATCATTTGCTTTACCTTTGCTGCTGTGCTCGACGGTTATCCTGCGATACCAGCTCCTGTCAAAAATAGCAATGCTGCCTTTTTTGGGTATCTTTGTCCAGAATCGCCACAAAAGAGGTTTTTGTTCTTCCTGATAACAGGGTTTTCCGGTTGTGTAAAGATTAAATCCCATTGGATTGAGGGTTAAAAGGAACTTGTTTATTATATCGGTCATGCCGGATGCATGCCATCCCTCAAAAACTATAATGATAGGTATATCCATTTTCCATGCTTTTCTCTGCAGTTCCCCAATTCGTATCTTCAAATTTTCAATTACATTATCGTATTCTTCTTTGCTGATACTTTTTGAGAGGTCTACATTTTCAAGCATGTTTAATCAATAAAAAGAGTACTGCTTATTTATATATGGCTATAGAGATTGGTGAATCAACTCAGATATGCTCTCATGTAAAAGCTCCATATTATAAGTGTAACTGACCCCGCAATTACAATTGCGATGAATGACAACAGTGCTGTCCTGAATAACTCCGGTGAACCGCTGATCTTTATGTAAAGTGGTTTGCTGAGAGTGCTGACAAGCCCTGCGAGTATTGCGGTCTCAGCGGCAGTCTGGACCGACAGGTTTCCTGTGAATGCCAATGCTGCAACTGAAGCTGTCACAGCAGAACTGCTGACAATTCCACCAAGTGCTGTTGCATAAGCTCCTCCTGCTCCTGCATACTCATTTGCAAAGTTTGCAATTATGAGAAGTATTGTGAAAACCGCACCGAATTTGAATGCCGGACCAAGGGCAAAAGGTGATCCGATCTCAATACTTTCTTCAATGTTCAATGTCTTCTTCCATTTCAGTATTACAAAAACCATGGCAATGATTCCCATTACTATGAAAGGTGGTGCCATCATTGATGCGGTCTTTGCACTTGGATCCGCTATCAATGCTATTATTGTGTTGCTTATGATCATTGAAACAACAGAGAGCATCGCACCAATGTGGATAGAATCCTTAAGTATTGGTCTTTTTCTGGATAGTCCTGACAGTGCGGCTATTGTAGCCTCACTGTTTATGAATCCTCCAAACAGGCCGGAATAAGGAATACCTCCTTGTGGTCCCATCTTCTTCAGGGACAGGTAGCTTACAAAACTGATGAACGATACAAGCACAACGATGAGTATGGATTGCTTTAGCCTTATGATCCCATAGATAGGTTCTTCCGGAACGATAGGATAAAGGACGAAGGCGACTGCAAGGAATTTTAGTGCACTATTAATGTCACCTTCTGAGAGATGTTCTGCAAATGAGTGCAGGGGTTTTTTCTCTATCAACAGGAAAGTCAGTATCAGAGCCGTAACTATTGCTATCAGATATAGTCCCTGGGCGACGATTATTCCTAAAAGGTATGTACAGAAGAGTGCAATTGCAGTTGTGAGACCTGATTTCCCTTTTAGTACGTTGATCATATATATGAGGGATGCTGAAGAAAAGGCAGCAAGCAGGGTTGTTACAACAAGTATCCAGATACCAATGTATGAAGCGAGGAAAGTGGCAAGAGTGCCTGTTATACAGGTTATTGCAAAGGTCCTTACACCTGCAAATATCTTTTTGTCCGCACGCCAGTGTTCTCTTTCAAGGCCTATAAGTATCCCTATCATCAATGAAAGTATTATCTTTTCCAGGAAAACAACATGTACAGGGTCGATGTCCCATTGGATGACCTGGATCGTAATAATCTCTCCTTGATAGAATACATATCAAATACTGCTCTGTCTAATATTATATAGAGGATTTCGATATTCCCTCATTTTAGATCATTAAAGTATTCAAACTCAATTATATCCTCTCATTTTTTATCATTTTGTTTATTTCTCTTCATTAATCCTTATTTTTAGTATAGCTCCCGCTATCCTAAATTACTCCTTTGGTTTTTAGTGTCCTCAATTGATGCAGATTAAAACAAAAAGCTGTCATCAACATTTTTGCATTCACTCTTTCTACAGTTGTAACAAGAACCTTTCTGGTTTTAAATATTTCTTTTGTCACTGCATACACTCTTTCGCAAGGGACTCTTTTCACACTTATTCTTTCATTTCTGAGGATATCCATTATTCCTAAAGGATGTCCTCTTACAGCTCGTTGCATTGTTGCTGCAAAACCTTTTGCTATTGCTCCAAAATATCCTTTATCTCTATACACCACTTCACCCTTTTCAGACAGATCAACCTGTGAATCGTGAAGTGATGCAGTTGTTGTCTCAAATCTTCTGATTAGTTCATAATCCTTATCAATAATTGTATGAAGTTTGTATCCAAAGTGAGATTTACCATTTTTCTTAGTCCAGGTTCCATCTTTGCTTCTTCTTGTTTTCGCATCTTTTCCTCTGAGTACATCTGCTTTTGCATGTCCTGGATCTGAGTGAATAAAAGTTGCATCCTGGATCATTCCTTTTTTAATCTTCAAACCAAGAGCATCAAGCTGATTCTGCATTTCATCCCACACCGCTTTTTCTTTACCATTGTCGATAATTCTCTTCCTGAATGACCAGACAGTTGTACTGTCTGGTACATATTCAGGAAATCCCAGGAATTTCCTAAAGGATATCCTGTCAATACACTGCTTTTCAAGCTCAGCATCAGAAAGACCATGCCATTGTTGCAGAACAAGCATCTTGAACATTACAATAACATCAGCTTCAGGCCGTCCGCCTGAAGCTGTTCTGTTTATGTACATTGACTCCAGAATAGGGCGAAAAGGCTTCCAATCTACTAAATATTCAATTTCAGCAAGCTTATCTCCGACAGATTGGAGACGCTTATATTCTTCATTTAAGGCAAAATCAGTAAAAGAATCCATAATAGTAAATTTGCTTTGCTATTATTTATATTTTATTAAATTGTATGGGTATTGATGGTAGTTTATCGAAATCCTCTATAGTATATTATATTCACTGTATATACTTTTATACCTGCTTAACCCATTGTTAATTAGGATTGGGTAATATGCCATTGGTCAATAAAAAGAAATGTACAGCATGCAAAAAGTGCGTTAAGAAATGTCCGGTGGATGCAATTAAAATGGTAAAAGGGAAAGCCATTATTATAGACGAAAAATGCATCAACTGTGGAAAATGCATAAAGATCTGCCCTGTAAAAGCAATTCTTAAGGACAGGGAAATAGTGAAATTTAAGATTCAATCAAAATTAAAAGCAGTAAATAGTTCTCTTTCCGGATATAAGAGTAAAAAGGCAAAGAAGCGCCTTATTAAAAGTCAAATGCGACAACTGAAAATGCAGCAGAAGGTCCTTCAGGAAACGATGAAAGGATTGAAACGCATAAAGTTATAATAAGTTAAAGAGGGGAGATAGTTGTCATCGAACATGCTTGTTAAGAAGTACTCCTTAGTTGCATCGCTTGGTTTTTTGTTCGGTCTGGTATTTTGCATGACTGGCCTTCTGTTTGCTATGGTGAGCAGACTTAGTCGTAATTCCAGTCCGGAAGTTATACTGACAGTTTGCTTCCTTCTGGGGGCCGGGATATTGTTCATTCTTGCAGGCATCATTCTTGCGGGCATGCGCCAGCGATTTTCACGAAGTTATTCGTTCATAACAGGTATATTGCTCTCTGTAACCGGACTTCTTATTTTCACATTCTCTTTCCCTGAAAGCTGGACATACCCAAAGGTGTCCTATGTGATAATGTTCTATTCAGTGGGTATTTTTCTGTTACTGATCAATATTTTTGTCAATTACTTCCTGCAGGCCTTTACAGGCACAGAAACGCAAGCAACAGTGGCACAGAAACAAAAGCCTGATATCAGTAATGAATATAGTCAATTTAATGATCGTTCCGTACTTGCAACCTTTGCGGGTATTATGGTGACTAATATAACATCAGGTTCCTATGAGCCTTCCTTCCTTACTGATACCAATGGAAGATATGACCATTTTATTGTAAACGATAAAGTTTCTGAAGAAAAACAGCCAGAGCCACAAATAATGGGACAAACTGAGGAAACTATGATCCCTGAGAAAAACACAATTCATAATCCTTCAATTAATGCAGAGATGAAAGAAAATGTTCATTTTGAAGATGATAGTTTCAATGAACCAACAGCTATGGAAACGACACAATTTCCCGAAATAGTTGATGTTTTGGAAACAGAGGACAATGGACTGCCTGAAGATGGTTCAGATGAAAATGTTGAGCCGACTTTTGCGCCTGTAACGGAAACCAGGGGATTATCAACTACAGTCGTTCCTGTTATTCCGTTCTCTGAATTCCGTTCTCTGGAAAAGACCAATATCAAGGCAACTGATACGATGCGTGAAGCAGCGCACAAGATACTCATGTTCCACTTCGGAGTAATGATAGAGCATGAGAGGGGTACCAAAGTTGGAAAAGACATCGAAGAACTGCACGACATGCGGGTTGCTGCAATGCGTATGCGTTCTGCAGTTGAGGTCCTTGAGAACTACCTTGAAATGAAAAAGATGTTCTCTCATTATAAGAACGTCAAAACTACAAGAAGAGTACTTGGTTCTGTACGTGATCTGGATGTTTTCCTTGAGAAGATCGAACATTATCTTGAGGATAAGCCACCTGAAAGCAGAGCAGAAATGGACCCACTTGTAGATTCCATTCTGATCGAAAAGGCAAAACAGCGTGGTAGCATGCTTGTATATCTGGATGATGTCAAATACAACAAGTTCAAGAAGAACTTTGCTGCTTATCTGCTGAATAAAAAGTTCTGGAAAATGAAGTCTGTAAAGAAGAATAGAGAACCTGTTCCAGGCAGGGTCATGGATGTGTTACCTGTTCTCTTGTACACACAGTTTGCGGCTGTAAGGGCATATGAAGAGCTTGTTTCTGATGAAACAATGATCGATCCGGATATTGAAAAATATCATCAGCTCAGAATTGATGTGAAAATACTACGCTACACTCTTGAGTTCTTCAGGGAAGCACTTGGTTCTGAATCCAGGGACCTGATAAAGGATTTGAAGGCACTTCAGGATAATCTGGGGGATATGCATGACACAGTGGTTGCACTAGAACTTCTTGGGAACTTTGAGAAATATGGTAGGTGGGGTGAAACGGATAAAAAGAAGGTGCCTGTTTCAAACGGACTTGGGGATTATCCGGGTGTTGATGCTTATATGGAATACAAGAAACAGGACCTTCAGAACCTGATGAATTCCTTCCCGGAAGTTTGGTCCAGGGTCATTGATCCTGATTTCAGTATAAGGTTCTCGCAGGCAGTAGCAGGTATCTATAATTCCTGAAGAGGATTCCTTCAGACTGGTATTGGCTATAAAAATCTATATTGTACTATGTATGACTATATATGAATCTGTATAAAGTGCTATATAATAGGATAGCTGTAGTTTTATTAAAATACGACAGTATTCTTACGTTTTCAAAATTTAAAAAACTGATTCTTATGTCCAAAGAAGTAGATGATTATATCAACAGGGAAATAAGCTGGCTTTCATTTAATGAAAGAGTCCTTCAGGAAGCAAAAGACCCACAAGTCCCATTACTGGAACGTTTGAAGTTTCTTGGTATTTTTTCTTCGAACCTTGACGAGTTTTTCAGTGTAAGGGTTGGGACTCTGCAGCGCATGATAGATGCGGGGGTGAAGTCCAAAGCTGTGGTTGGAGTTGCACCGAAAAAAGTCATGAAACAGGTACATAAAACGGTACTGACACTGCGCGATGATTTTGATAAAGTGTTCACTGGATTAACAAAGGAATTGGCAGAGCATAACATCTTCATTGTTGATGAAACACAACTCGATGGTAGCCAGAAAGCTTTTGTTAAAGAATACTTCCTGGAAAAAGTAAGGCCACGTCTCATTCCTGTCATACTGAAGGATATCCCCGATTTCCCTTATCTAAAAAATCAGGTTCTTTACCTTTTAATTGATGTCCAGAAAAAATGGGATCCACAAACTTCAAAATTTGCTCTTATCGAGGTTCCTGCTGATGTACTCCCCCGATATATAAATCTTCCAGATTCAGGCGACAGGAAATGTGTCATAATGCTGGATGATGTGATTCGTTTTGGTCTTGATGACATTTTTTCAATTTTTGATTATGATTCAATCGCTGCGTATACGATCAAGCTTACACGGGATGCTGAACTCGACATTGATGATGATGTAACTAAAAGTTTCTTTGAAAAGGTATCCGCGAGTCTTGAGGAAAGAAAAAAAGGCCAGCCCGTTCGTTTTGTTTATGACAAGGACATGCCTTACTACCTGCTTGATTTTACTCTGAAGAGGCTGGGTATCGAAAATTTCGAAAATCTTGTTCCCGGTGGCAAATATCATAATGCAAAGGATTTCATGAGCTTTCCCAAAATTGGTTCGGATTCCTTCTATTATGAGCCAAAACATCCTTTGCCACATAAATACTTCGTAAGTCACAAGAGTCTCTTTAGTGCTATAAAGGGGCATGATATTTTGCTCCATTATCCATATCAATCCTTTGATTATTTCATCGATCTGCTAAGAGAGGCAGCAATTGACCCGCATGTTTCAAGCATAAAGATCACTCTTTACAGGGTTGCCAAAAATTCCAATGTTATCAATGCACTTATTAATGCAATTAAAAACGGCAAAACTGTTACTGTTGTAATTGAGCTTCAGGCAAGGTTTGATGAGGAATCTAATATTTACTGGACCCAGAAACTCGAAGATGCGGGTGCAAGAATAATTGATGGCGTACCTGGTCTGAAAGTACATTCAAAACTTTGCCATATTACCAGGAATGAGGATGATGTTCCTGTTCGTTATTCATGTATCGGCACAGGTAATTTCAATGAATCTACTGCAAAGCTCTACTGTGACCATATGCTTATGACTGCAAATCCTGATCTTACGTTTGAAGTGGAAAAGGCTTTTGATTTCTTCAGTCATAATTATAAAGTATATGAGTACAAACATCTCATTGTTGCTCCCCTTCAAATGCGCAAGACGTTCAAAAAATATATTGAAAATGAAGTAGATAATGCAAGATCAGGGAAGCCTGCGTACATTCATGCTAAGATGAATAGTCTTGTGGATAGCGAGATGATCAATAAATTGTATGATGCCAGCAAGGCCGGGGTCAGGGTAAAACTGGTCATCAGGGGTATATGTTCACTTGTTCCTGGTGTTAAAGGGCTCAGTGAGAATATCGAGGTCATCAGCATCGTTGACAGATACCTTGAACATTCACGTATTTTCATTTTCTGCAACAATGATGATGAAAGATATTTTATTTCATCAGCTGACTGGATGGTAAGAAATCTTGACAGACGTGTGGAAGTTGCAACCCCCATATATGATAGGTCTCTTCAGGAAGAGTTGAAAGAATACATGAACATACAGTTTATGGACAACAGAAAGGCGAGAATAATCAACGACCTTCAGGATAATAAATACAGAACAGATGGGGAAAAACCCTGTCGTACTCAGAACGATATTTATGATTTCCTTGAAAGGCAATTGAACAATGGAGATGTTTGATGAAATTTGCGGCTATAGATGTTGGTTCGAATGCGGTGAGGTTGCTTTTGTCAAGAGTTGATTCTGAAGGCGTAGATCCAGTTTATGAAAAGATATCCTTTATGCGAATGCCCATCCGCCTTGGTGAAGATGCATTCGTTCATAATAATATATCCCCGGAAAAGGTTTCTCATCTTGTAAGTACAATGATCGCATTTCGACATCTTATGGATGCATATGAACCAATTGATTTTATGGCATGTGCAACTTCAGCAATGAGAGAGGCTGAAAATAGCGATGAGATCGTTTCTTTGATAAAGAAAAAAAGTGGTATTGACCTTAAAGTTATAAGCGGAAGGAAAGAAGCAAAAATAATTTATTCAAATCGTATAGAAAAACTACTTGGAAGCAGTGATTCGACCTATCTCCACATTGATGTGGGTGGTGGTAGTACTGAATTGATACTCTTTAAAGGCGGGAAGGTTTTTGCCTACAGGTCATTTAATATCGGTACCATTCGAATGCTTGAAGGCATTGTTACAAAACATGATTGGAATGAGATGAAACGCTGGGTGAAAAGTGTGACCCGTGATCACATGCCAGATTATGCTATTGGAAGCGGTGGCAATATCAACAAGCTCTTTCGTATGTCCGGCAGGAAGGATGGTACTCTTCTAATGGATAAGGATATTAAGGATCTTAATAAATATCTTAAAGGTTTTACACTGGAGCAGCGTATAACAAAAATAGGTCTGCGTCCGGACAGGGCTGATGTTATCGTACCTGCTTCAAAAATATATTATTCTGTTATGAAATGGGGCAATATCAATCATATGCATGTACCTCAACTGGGTCTTGCAGATGGTATCATACACGTTTTGTACAAAAAGCATAAAGAGAGTTATATATAATTCAGCTGAATATATATCTTATTTTGTTCATAGAACTAGAAAGCTTGTTTAATGGCGACAGTATCTATTTCTTACCTTTTCTCTATTTTTTTTATGTTTATTCATCGCCATAGAATGAAATCCCATGTTCATAATATATAAATACTGATTTAATAAGATTCCATAGCATGGAAATAATTCCATGATAGAGTTACTTCAAATTCATGGGACTTAACTAAAACCTGGTAGATCATATGGAGGAGTTTGACAACAATAGTAGATGCCTGTATCTTGGGATAGACGTGGGTATGTTCAAAACATCGGTTTGCACCAGCGATGGTAAAAAATTCTCTGAGAGAACTGCAATAGCTTTTTTGCAGAAAGATAGTGAAGACCCTGAAGAGAGCATACTATCCGGAAAAGAGGCTGTGGCATTGGAAAATGGCACTATCCAATACTTCCTTAAAAGTGAATTGAAAGAAGAAGATGATGTTCTTCATTTTAAGAAGTTTTTAAAACACTTTCTTAATAAACATGCTGTTAATCCTGCTAAAGATAGTACCTATGCAATGATAGGTGTTCCTTCAAATGCTGGCAGGGAATACAAAATCAAGCTTCTGGAGCTTTTCAGTGAGATATTTTCAGGTGCAATGGTTGTAGATGAACTTTTTTGCATAGCTTACAAAAAATCGCTTCTGGAAGGGGGACTAATAGTGGATATAGGTTCTCATAAAACAGACATTTGCGTTATTAACAGCAATATCCCGCAAGAAGATGATTGCCTGAGCCTTCCATGTGCCGGAAAAAATATCGATAGTGAAATAGTCAAGCTTATCAATGAAAGATGGCCGGATTCAAGGATCACAGAAGAACTTGCTATGGGTTGGAAAGAAGAGTATGGATATCTTGGTTCTTGTTCAGATCAATGTGTTGTAGACATTCCCCTTGAAAATGGCACTATTCAGGAATCAATAGCTGAAGAAATGCAGATCTCATGTGAGTTTGTGTTAACTGATGTTGTTTCAGGGATTACCAGGATGTTATCCGATGTGGATCCTGAGATACGTGAGTCCATACGGAACAATATCCACATATTTGGAGGTACAAGTAATCTGCCTGGCCTTGGTACCTTTATTGAGCACGAACTTAAAGAGCTTGGTGGAGGTAAAGTTTTCCTTGACTTAGACTCTACGTTTGGTATTTCTGAAGGTGCACTGGAACTTGCCAGAAACATGCCGCTGGAATTCTGGCAACAACTACGTGCCGGGAAACAGGATAAGGAATTGATATTATGAACTCATCTAATTGGTCAGGGGGAAAAAAGAAGTCTGAAAAATCATCTAAGGTTTTCACTCCGAATATTTATAGAAAACCCATTGCAACAGATGATAGGGAAAAGGGGGTAGCACAAGATGTATCTTCCTCCAGTCCGCAAAACTACATGCCAGGGGATAATTCAGTTCATGTCCCTGCAAATCAGGAATCTGTTCACAGTGTGCCGGAATCAGAGATAGAGTACCTTGTCCAAAAAGAGTCTGTGCTTTCTGAAATAAAAACGCGCTATGAATCCGATATCAGTGAATATGAGGAAAAACAGAAAGAACTTGATGAACTCAAAAGTCAATTTTCCGAACAGGAAAAAGTGCTTAGGAATAAATGCGCGATAATTAAGTCTGCTGTGCAGAGGGCTGAAAGGTCCATCCCTCCTGAGCAGACAGCAGAACTCGAAAAGAAGATTACTGCATTTGAACAAAAGCGTTCTGTGTTTGAAGTTCAGGCTAAAGAGTTTGAAGACTCAAGAATTGGATATGAAAAAGAACTTGCTGAGTACACTTCAGAAATGGAAGAATTATCTTCCCTAAGATCGGCCTACGATAATGAGCTAAAACAGTACAAGCAGCAGAAAAATGAGCTTGATGAAAAATGCCGGTCTTTAGAGGAAAAACTTTCAGCAGGTGAGGAAATCTCCCTTGAGCTGTCAGATATTACTTATCCTGCAGCCGTTGAGGCCATAAAGTCCAGTTATTATTCTGAATTGAAAGAGCTCAATCGCAAGCGTGCGGATATTGAGACACTCAGGTCTGAACTTGAGGATGAAGAAGCACTACTCACTGAAAAACGTTCTTCAATAGGGATAATAAAAGAAAACATACATACAGAGCTCGTTGAACTTGGTCCAAAGACAGATGAACTTGAAGCTTCCAGGCTAAAGTATGAAGAAGGCGTAAGGGCTCATAAGGAGAAGGAAATAGCTTTCCAGAACGAGGTTAAGGCTCTGGAGGATAAGAAAGCCGAGCTTGTGGGTGAGGATGAAAAACTCATGTTAAAGCATGAGGAAAATATCCAGCTTCACAAAGAAAAGGAACTTGCTTTCCAGGATGAGATGAAGGCTCTGAAAGAGAGGAAAACCGAGCTTGAAGCTGAGGATGAAAAGCTAAGGTTTAGAAGTGAGGAAAATACAAGACTTGAAGGGAGTATGGAAAAAACTCTTGCAGAGATGGAATCCAAAAGAAAAGAGCTTGAAGAAATGGTTGAGAAAACTAACAATGAAATTGGTAACCATGTCACTATCCATCGTCAGAATCTTGATATCAAGAAGCTCAATAACAAAATGGAACAGCAGACTATCTATATACAGAGTCTTGAAAACTCGATCTCAGGTCTTAAAATGAGTCTTGAGGAAGCAAAGTCTGATGTTAAAAAGAATGAGGTATTTTCTCAGATCCTCAAACAGAATCTGGAATTAATAGGATGATATGTGTGCCTCAGTACTCATAGGGTTCATCATATATCAGATTTGGTTTTATCATCATTGGCACACAAGTTCAAATTAAATATCAGATGACTTCTTTAATCTCGTCAACTATTTTTTTGGCAGCCATTTCAGGTTCATCTGACTGGTAAATACTCCTGCCAACGATTACCCAGTCGGCACCTGCTTTTATGACATCGGAAGCTGTGCCGCCCTGTGCACCCACTCCGGGTGAGATTATTGAAAGCTTGTTTCCTATTATCTTCCTTATTTCAGTAACACGCTGCGGACGGGTTGCAGGTGCAACGACACCTGAAGCATCTGCATCGGCTGCCATTTTTGCAATGCCTTCTCCAACCTGTTGCATGAAATCAAGGGCACCTGGGTGGCTCATTTCAGTAACTACGAAGATATCTTTTTTCTGCTCTTTTGCAAGTTTAACAGCTGCTTCAAGACTGTCATGTCCTGTGAATCCCTGGACAATTACAGCATCAGCACCTGCCTTGAATACCTGTTCGCAGATAAGCCGGTTCGTGTTTGGTATGTCAGCAACCTTGAAATCCGCAATTATAGGTGCGTATTTTGATAGCTGGCCTATTATTTCCATTCCAGTTGCAAGAGCCAGAGGGTAGCCAATTTTGATTGCATCCACATATTCGGCAACTTTTTCGGATATCTTTATGGCTTCTTCCCTGTCTGTGACATCAAGTGCAAGTATAAGTCTTGTGTTCTTTTCCATGTAACTGCTCCTGGATATGTTTTTTACAAATTTGCAAGTCTGCTTCTTGCTGCAGCGACCATGATCGGAAGTGTTATTGTTGCATCTGAGTGGACGGTTACTGAGCGTGCGGTTTCGCTGACCTTGCCCCAGGAACGTGCTTCATCGAGGGTTGCACCGCTGAGTCCGCCTGTTTCCGGTGTGTCCATTGTAAGCTGTATGGCATACTCGAATTCCTGATGAGTGACTAGCATTGACTGGAAGATATAGTTCTTCGGGACACCGCCACCGATAAGCACTGCTCCTGGATTCTTTGCCTCGTAGCAGTGATCGATTATCTCTCTCATGTCTGCAAAAGCATCAACGTTCAGTGGGTTTTTCTGCTTGTAGAGCCATGCCTGAAGTCCTATCATTGAGTCCTGTATTGCAGGACAGTAGACAGGAACGTTCATGTCGGCTGCAGCCCTTAATATCGAATCCTTGTCATCTATATTGTTTCCAAGATGTGTCATTAATTCTCTGATAGAGATGGTCTCAGGACCTATATCTGATAGAATTGCTTTCAATTTCTCTTCAAAATCAACAAAGTAAGGCTCTGGAAGGTAGACATCGTATATCCTGTTTATCTCATCGTGCTTAAGTTCGATATCATCACAGTCGGCACAGCCCTTGTAGTGATGCAGTCCCATCGATTCAACTATCTCATGCACCATGTTGGCACCGGTGGTTACCAGCACGTCAATATAACCATCTTTTATGAGGTCTGTAACTATGTCCCGCATTCCCGCAGGCACCATTGCACCTGCCAACCCGAAGAAACTGGTAGATCCCTTGGCAAGCATCTCGGTATAAATATCAGCAGCATCAGCTAGTTTTCCAGCACCAAAAGCGCAGCCATCAATGGCATGTACAAGTTCGTCAACGCTCATGTTTTCGGTAATCTTAGCCGGTCTGATAGGATTCTGAAGTTTTTCTTCTTTTGAATGACAATGTTCCATTTGAAAGCCTCGTATACGCTGTTTTACAGCAACAATGTTCTTTAAGGTTTCTTCGGCAATGTATGTATTTTTAAATTATTTGAAGGAAAACAAGTAGGGTGTTATCTTCTATTGTTTGTTTTATTGTGTGGAAGAGTATGCAAGGTTCAAATTCAAGACATTTCATGTGGGTAAGGGGATATAGGAACTCTATTTTTTTGTACGCTATTTGTCATGGACATAAACAGTGAAAAATATTTATGCGTGGTTGTTGTATCTTAATATGCAAACCTACTCAGGAGTTACTTTTAAATATGGATGTTTTAACAAACAGAGAAATAGTATCAATATTTTTATCCATATTACTCATTATAATAATTTTGTCCATAAAGGAAGCAAGAATTTCGTTTTTTCAAGTCATTAAATCTTTTTTTAAAAGAATAATATTTTCGTATTTCTTCTGGTATTTCGTCTACCTATCTTTGTTTATATATCTCCTTTATTACTTTGAATTGTGGGATATAAGTGACCTTAAAGAAACAACAATATGGTTTATTTTTTCAGGGTTACCAATTGGTATATTTGTTGCAATGAATAACTTAGAACATGGTTTCTGGAAAAGATTAATTCTGAAAAATATAAAACTAATAACGCTTGTAGAGATTATTATTATTATTAGTTCATTTTCATTGGTTGTTGAGATATTCATAGCCGGGATTATAGGGCTTATATTATTGATGAACGCCGTATCTAAATCCGATGAATTATATAAAAATGTAGAAAAATCCCTGAACATAATTTTATGCATTCTTGGTTTTTTATACTATCTTATTCTTTGTATAGATCAGTAAGTGAAATACATTCAATTGGATATGTTAGTTATTTGAAAAGTTTTTTGTTCCCTGTAGTTTATTCAATAATATCAATACCTTACATGTACCTTTTTAAAGTCAGGGTTGTGTATCATGATCTTTTCAGGAGGCTAGAACATGGAAAAAAACGAAGTAAAGGACTTAACTTGTTAATCAAACTACATTTGCTTCTATTTTGTAAGATTAGTCTCAAAAAGTTGCAAATGGCTGCAAATATGGGTAATTGTAATTTAATGTTAATATCGTCAACAGATGACCTAGATAACATGATTAAAAAATATAAGAGAGGATTTCGAGAAACTACCATCAATACTCATACAATTTAATAAAATTTAAATAATAGCAAAGCAAATTTACTATTATGGATTCTTTTACTGATTTTGCCTTAAATGAAGAATATAAGCGTCTCCAATCTGTCGGAGATAAGCTTGCTGAAATTGAATATTTAGTAGATTGGAAGCCTTTTCGCCCTATTCTGGAGTCAATGTACATAAACAGAACAGCTTCAGGCGGACGGCCTGAAGCTGATGTTATTGTAATGTTCAAGATGCTTGTTCTGCAACAATGGCATGGTCTTTCTGATGCTGAGCTTGAAAAGCAGTGTATTGACAGGATATCCTTTAGGAAATTCCTGGGATTTCCTGAATATGTACCAGACAGTACAACTGTCTGGTCATTCAGGAAGAGAATTATCGACAATGGTAAAGAAAAAGCGGTGTGGGATGAAATGCAGAATCAGCTTGATGCTCTTGGTTTGAAGATTAAAAAAGGAATGATCCAGGATGCAACTTTTATTCACTCAGATCCAGGACATGCAAAAGCAGATGTACTCAGAGGAAAAGATGCGAAAACAAGAAGAAGCAAAGATGGAACCTGGACTAAGAAAAATGGTAAATCTCACTTTGGATACAAACTTCATACAATTATTGATAAGGATTATGAACTAATCAGAAGATTTGAGACAACAACTGCATCACTTCACGATTCACAGGTTGATCTGTCTGAAAAGGGTGAAGTGGTGTATAGAGATAAAGGATATTTTGGAGCAATAGCAAAAGGTTTTGCAGCAACAATGCAACGAGCTGTAAGAGGACATCCTTTAGGAATAATGGATATCCTCAGAAATGAAAGAATAAGTGTGAAAAGAGTCCCTTGCGAAAGAGTGTATGCAGTGACAAAAGAAATATTTAAAACCAGAAAGGTTCTTGTTACAACTGTAGAAAGAGTGAATGCAAAAATGTTGATGACAGCTTTTTGTTTTAATCTGCATCAATTGAGGACACTAAAAACCAAAGGAGTAATTTAGGATAGCGGGAGCTATACTAAAAATAAGGATTAATGAAGAGAAATAAACAAAATGATAAAAAATGAGAGGATATAATTGAGTTTGAATACTTTAATGATCTAAAATGAGGGAATATCGAAATCCTCAAGAGTATATTGTCCCAAGATACGTCACTTAAAAACGAATAAGTAGTTAGACTTTACCCTAAAATGTACCGATTCTATTTTGATGATTAAACTCTGGTATCTCCAACCTTTCCCTAACATGCTCATTCAAACAAAATAGCTTCTCAACTTCAGCATTCTTCTTCATATAACGCAAAGTACCATTAGAGAATTCCATATCTCACCAACATAAGAATCAGTTATCTCCCTGTCCACACTACATAATCTAAATATCACATGAATCCAATATTTCCTTAATGAGTTCTATAGTTGATCGGATAGTCCCAAAGCAACGAAAGATGTCAACAAAAGTTGGCGGGTTGCTGATAATCGTGGGGGAGACAATGTTCCTTTTCTCACTGCTGAATTTCCTGATGATAACAAGGCTTCAGTATTATAGTTCAGGGGACAGTTTCATGAGAACACTTTTCCCTCATTACCTCTTCTTCCTTGCAGCATTATTCATTGCTGCATTCATAGGCATGTGGCTGACCTATGTGTATGTGTTCCCAAGCAAACAGCGATTTGCACAGGAACAGGCCATCAAGGATGACAGAAGTCCTCTTTTTAACAAGGTGCTGGACATCGAAAGTGATATTGAAGAACTAAAAACTGCTGTCATTGAGCTGTCTAAAAAGATGGATCACATGGCTGAAAAATAAAACCGTTAATTATCCATCAACAATGACAATCGAGATAGACCCTCTTATTGATGAACCTGCACTTGTGGTAAGCAATGATACAAAGGCACTGATAATTGCCGATGTGCACTTAGGGATAGAGTGGGATCTCTACAGAAGTGGCTTTTCGATTCCAAGCCGCATGAAACATGGTCTTGAGAGGATCCTTGGTTATATTGAAAAAGTATCTCCTGACAGGATAATCCTGCTTGGTGATGTGAAGCATAATGTTCCCCAGATATCCTGGCAGGAGCGGGACGAGATCCCGTATTTCCTTTCAGTGCTCTGCGACCATGCAATGGTGGATATCTTTCCAGGGAATCATGACGGTGGTATTGAGTACCTGCTGCCGGAAAGGAAGAATATAACCGTACATCCTGTACGTGGTTCTGTAATAGAGGGTGTGGGATATTTCCACGGGCATACCTGGCCTGACCCGGCTCTGCTCTGCGCAAAATACATAATCGCCGCTCACAATCATCCTACTATTCGTTTAACTGATTCACTGGGGTATGCCACAGTTGAGCAAAGCTGGATTCGGACACATCTGAATTTATCTGCACTGCAGGGACATTTCATAAGTCAGGACCTGAAGAAGGAAAACGGCAACTGGAACGACCCGGAGTTGATAGTCATACCGTCGTTCAATGAACTATGTGGTGGTGTTGCTTTCAATGAATCTCTGCATGATGACCTGCTTGGTCCTCTGTTCTCATCAAAAAGTGTGGATATTGACAATGCGCAGGCCTATCTTCTGGACGGAACAAATCTCGGGAAACTGAAAAATATAAGAAAACTGGAAGAGAGTAAGATGCGTCCCTCAGGAAGAAAAAGAAAGGGAGCTAAAAAATGAGTTTCGACAATCTTTTCGATTCATTCGACCCACGGATACAGGATGCTCTTGAGAAACAGGGTTTTAAGGCTCCGACTGAACCTCAGGAAAAGGTATTTCCATATATACTCAGAGGTGATCACACATTTCTGATTGCACCTACGGGTTCGGGTAAGACCGAATCTGCAGTCCTTCCCATATTTCATGCTATACTTGCCAAGACCCAGGAGCAAAGAATTGGGATATCAGTTCTTTACATTACTCCGCTACGTGCTCTTAATCGTGATATGCTCTCGCGTATCCAGTGGTGGGGAAAGGAGCTTGGTATTGATGTGCAGGTCAGGCACGGTGATACTTCCCAGTACGAGAGGCAGAAGCAGTCAAAAAAGCCGCCTGATTTTTTAATAACAACTCCTGAAACTTTGCAGGCAATGTTCACAGGTTCACGCCTGCGTAAGAACCTATCATATGTAACCCACGTTGTTGTGGATGAGATCCATGAGATGGCCTCTTCCAAAAGGGGTACTCAGCTTGCAGTGGGTCTTGAAAGACTCGTAGAACTTTCAGGCGAGTTCCAGAGGATCGGGCTTTCGGCAACAGTGGGAAATCCGCAGGAAGTGGCAAAATTCCTTGCAGGGTCAGAGAGGGAAGTTTCCGTAGTTTCGGTTTCCATGCTCAAGCTTCTGGAGTTCAGTGTAGTGAATCCGCAGGTAACAGAAGATGATGTGGCACTTTCAAAGAAGCTGGCCTGTGATGTTCAGTTCGCTGCACATCTGCGTTGTGTCAGGGATATAGTCCTGAATAATGTTTCTACTCTTGTTTTTGTAAATACAAGACAAAGTGCTGAAGCTCTGGCAGCGGGTTTCAATATGCTGGAACTTCCCATTGGCGTTCATCATGGTTCCCTTTCAGTTGATTCACGTATCGAGGCAGAGGAATCATTCAAGAGCGGGGACCTCAGGGGTCTGATATGTACTTCATCAATGGAACTTGGTATTGATATTGGTAACGTCGACCACGTGGTCCAGTATGGTTCCCCGAGGCAGGTTTCAAGGCTCTTGCAGCGTGTGGGACGTGCAGGACACAGGATACATGAGATTTCCAGGGGTACTATAATTTCCATGGATGCAGACGATGTTGCAGAAAGCATGGCTATATGCAAGCTGGCTATGGAAGGAAAAGTAGAGTCTATTTCCCCTCATATGAATTCCCTTGATGTGGTGGCTAATCAGCTTTCAGGAATGGTTCTTGATTTCGGGGAAGTTGAGATAGATAAAATATACAGTATCCTGAAACGTGCATATCCTTTCAAAGACCTGCGGATAGAGGTTCTCAGAAAAGTAATCAGTCAGATACTGGATTATCGGATGGTCTGGCAGGAAGAAGGGTCGGATTCTATCAGTCGCAGGAGAAAAAGCTGGCAGTATTATTATGAGAACCTTTCCATGATACCGGATGAGAGGAAGTACGAAATATTCGATATTGTCACCGGCAGACCGGTTGGTGTTCTTGATGAGGCATTTGTCATTAATTTTGCAACCCCTGGTGCTGTTTTCATTACCAAGGGTGCTATGTGGAGGGTCATTGAGATGGTCAGTGACCGTGACAGGATAAAAGTAGAACCTGTAAGGGGTATGGGAGAAATTCCAAGCTGGGTTGGCGAGGAGATACCTGTACCATTTGAGGTTGCTCAGGAAGTAGCAAACATTCGTTCCTTTGTTGCTGGTATGGTCCATGATGGAAAAGATGATGAGTATATCTCAAAGGAGGTTTGTTCTGTTTACCCTCTGGAACCTGAAGGTCTGGAGGAGTTGCTTTCTGTACTGAGAGATCATGTCGAGGGTGGTTATCCATTGCCTGACCAGCATATGTTCGTTATCGAGAATGACGGTGATGCAGTTCTTATAAATTCATGTCTGGGTCATAATGCAAATGAAACACTGGCAAAAGTCCTAACTTCTCTGCTTGCTGCAAGATATGGAAGTAGTGTTGCACAGGAGATCGATCCTTACAGGATAAGGATGACACTTCCACGCAGGATAAAGGCAAAGGAGATAGAGGTTCTTTTAAGAGATATTCAGCCGGAACATATTGAACCTATCATTGAGATGACCCTGAAGAATACTTCCCTGATGAAGTGGAAGATGGTGCATGTTGCCAGGAAGTTCGGTGCTCTTAGCAAGAATCTTGATTATGATAGAATTAGCATGAAGAAACTTCTTGAGATTTATCGTGACACTGCAATGTATGATGAAGTCATAAGGGAAATATTCCATAATATGCTTGATGTGGAAAGGGTTACGGAGATTCTTACAAGACTTTCCTCGGGGGATATTCTTGTTGTTGTCAGCAGTTCAACACCAATAGGCAGTTCCGGTTTTTCCATGAAACGTGACCTTGTAGCTCCTGAAAAAGCTGACAGGTCAATTGTCATGGCTCTGAAGGAGCGTATCATGAATGACAATCTGATACTTTTCTGTGTTCATTGTAAGAAGTGGACCTCAAGAAGAAAGGTGAAAAATGTTCCTGACAAAATAATATGTCCGGTTTGTGATTCCGGGCTTGTAGCTGCTTTGAAGCCATGGGAGGAGGAAGAGATAAAGCTGGTGAAAAAACAGGAGAAGGTCACTTCAAAGGAGGATATCAAACGTATTCGCAGGGTCTACCGCAATGCCAATATTGTGATGACTCATGGGAAGATGGCAGCTATTGCACTTGCAAGCAGGGGTGTAGGTCCGGAAATGGCAACCAGGGTGATACAAAAAATGCGTCATGATGAGGAGGCTTTCTACCGTGACATACTGATTGCTGAAAGGAACTATGCCAAGAATAAGAGATTTTGGAGCTAAATTGCTTTTATCTGTAAGGCTATTCGGATAGATAATGTTAATATAAAAAAAAGTACAAAATTTAAATGTGTAGGGTTTTTTGACCTATGGATTTATAGATGGGAGGCTAAATATGCAATCGTTTATAGTTGAACATTACCTGCAAAAGAAGATTGATATCTATTGTGGTGGACCTGACAGATTCTATGGTGTTGTTGAAGCATGTGCTGATGGTGTTCTGACCATAAAGGACAATGATATGTACACGCACATTGCCATTGATAAGATCATTGCGATTTGGAGTGATGGGAAAAAGTAATAAAAGGTATTTAATAGTTGATAATACTTTTCAAATTATTCTTCATTTGAATCAATTGCTTTAATTTTTTTCCTTGTTTAATCCAATAGCTTTATATCAGATGATTACTCCCAGCATATTTTTCCTTGTTTTCTGCATCCCTCAGCTTTAATCTAATAATTCTAATCCAATAGCTTTATATCCGATGTCACTTAAATCAGGGTGACTAAATCTACTCAACAGAGAAGGATTCATTATGAACATGAAAGAAAGATTACTCAAAGCATTAAAAGGCGAAGAAGTTGACAAAGTTCCAGTTCTGACCGTAACACAGTCCGCTATTGTTGAGCTCATGGACCAGACTGGTGCAGCATGGCCAGAAGCACACAGCAATGCAGAAATGATGGCAGACCTTGCAATCGCATCATACGAAGTATGTGGTCTTGAGGGTGTAAGAGCTCCATACTGTCTCACAGTACTTGCAGAAGCAATGGGTTGTGAAGTCAACATGGGTACAAAGAACAGACAGCCTTCAGTAACCGATCATCCATATCCAAAGGGCGTTGACAATCTTGCTATGCCAGAGAATCTCCTCAGTGTAGGCAGAATTCCTGCTGTACTTGAGACCATGAAGATAATCAGGGAGAAAGTAGGAGATGAAGTACCTATAATTGCAGGTATGGAAGGTCCAGTTACCCTCGCATCCGACCTCGCAAGTGTAAAGAAGTTCATGAAATGGTCAATCAAAAAGCCAGAAGACTTCAACACAATTCTTGACTTCGCATGTGATGCATGTATCGAGTACGCAAACGCACTCTTCGATGCAGGCGCAGATGTTGTCAGTGTACCAGACCCAGTAGCCTCACCTGACCTGATGTCACCAGACACATTTGACAAGCAGCTCAAGCCATTCCTTCAGAAATTCGCTGATGGTGTAAAAGGCCCAATGATTCTCCACGTTTGTGGTGACGTTTCCCCAATCCTTGAAATGATGGCAGACTGCCACTTCATGTCAATCAGTATTGAAGAGAAAGTCAAGGATCTTGCAGGCGCAAAGGCAAAGGTCGGCGACAAGGTCACAATCTGTGGTAATGTTTCAAGTCCTTTCGTTCTTCTTGCAGGCGATGAGGCAACTGTTAAGGCAGCTGCAACAAAGGCTCTTGAAGACGGCGTTGATGTACTTGCACCAGGCTGTGGAATTGCACCTGATACTCCAGTTGCAAACCTTAAAGCAATGGTCGAAGCAAGAAACGAATACTACGCATAATTTTTCTAAACAGACATACCATAGTTCACTATGGTCATGTCTATATTCTTTTTTTATTCGATTTGTATTAATTACATTCCATTGCTTTCGTTTTTATTATTCAGTGTTAACATAACGTTTTAATATGACTTAGGCACATCTCTAAATGCTCAAATGTTATTTGTGCTACTAGTTCGTCTTTTGAAATTTAACTTTGGATTTTTAATTTTAAAATGGAGATATATTATGCACTATAGTCTGGGAATTGATGCTGGCGGTACGTATACGGATGCTATTCTGGTAAGGGATTCAGATGCTTCTGTGGTAGATTCTAATAAATCGCTTACGACATATCCTGATCTTGTGGTGGGCATCAGGAATGCGATTGATGGACTTGATTCGCAGTATCTTAAAAATGTAAATCTTGTATCGGTTTCCACGACTCTTGCAACAAACACAGTGCTTGAGGGTACTGGAAGCCCAGTAGCTCTGATTCTTGTGGGAGAACATCCAATTAAGGGCGAATTCCCGGCAGAACATGTGCTTTCAATTCCTGGTGGTCACGGTTTTAACGGTGAGGAAATTGAAAAACCTGATATTGGCGCAGTACGGAAATTTACTCAAAAGATCAAAGATGATGTTGCTGCCTTTGCAGTTTCATCTGTTTTCAGTATTCGAAATCCCCAGCATGAACTGGCAATTACTGATGTGATACATGAACTGACGGGATTACCGGTAGTTTGTGGGCATGAACTTTCTCAGGATCTTGGTGCATATGAAAGAGCAGTAACTGCATCTTTAAATGCTCAGTTACTTCCAATTTCACATAAATTTATCCGTTCTGTTATTGATGAGATCAAAAGAAAAGATATCGATGCCAGATTACTAATGCTAAAATGTGACGGTACTGTTGTAGGTTTGAAAGATGCGTTGGATAAACCAGTTGAATCCATTTTTTCCGGGCCAGCTGCAAGTCTTGTTGGAGCATCATTCCTTTCAGGCAAGGAGACCTGTGCGGTAGTGGATGTTGGTGGAACGAGCACCGATGTTTCAGCAATAACCGACGGGGTTCCGGAACTGTCTGAAACAGGGGCTATTGTAGGTGGATGGAAAACCAAGGTCCGTGCAACAAGGATGGAAACTTCTGCAATGGGGGGGGATAGTCATGTATGGACATGTTCTAAAGCATTACACATTGGGCCAAGGAGAGTAATTCCTCTTTGTCTTGCTTCCTCTAAGTACCCCGGATTCCTGGAAAAATTGAAGAAAAACGTTGTTCCTATGAGAAGCGTGCTTGACAGGAATATCCAGCCCACAAAATTCTTCATGAGGTCAGGATTTGAAGCCATTGGTCTTAATGAGTCGGAAGCTGAGGTATACAAGGTAATTGGTGATGAGCCAATGAGCTTTAATGAAATCACCAGTTTGTCTAAAAAGCATCCCTCTACTATTATGATAGATTCTCTTATTCAGAAAAGGTTGATACAAGCAATTGGTTTTACTCCGACAGATGCTCTCCATGTACTTGGCGATTATACTTTATGGGATACTGAAGCATCAAAAGTAGGGGCGGATAAACTTAGGAATCTTTATAAGATGGAAATCCTCGAATTCTGCAATGAGGTAAAAGATATTGTGGCCAGAAATATGGCTTTCAATCTGATGTCCTATATTCTTTATGATGTTGAAAGATCAGGTATTAAAAACATAGTTGATGGGAAATTCAATGCAAGATTTAAAGTAGATGTTCCTGTGGTTTTACTTGGTGGTCCTGTTGCTGCTTACCGGAAGAATATGGAGGACATAATTGATGCGGAAATTATCATTCCTAAATATGCAGAAGTCGGGAATGCTGCAGGAGCTCTTTTTGGAAAAGGCATCAAAAGAATCGAGATTGTTATAAGGCCGATCTCAGTTGCTGATCCTGATGCAGGCTACATGGTATTTTCCCCAATTGGAAGGAAAGATTTTGAAAAATATCATGATGCTGTAGGATATGCAAACAAACATGGGAAACATATGGTCCTTGATTATATGGGTGAATGTGGTGTAAGTAAGGATAATATTGACATCAAAATGACAAAAAAGACCTTTTCACCAGAGGATTGGAAGCATGCTCCTCTTGAAACCACAATTACAATTTCAGGTGTGGGTTATCCTAAGAAGTTTATATTGTAATCTTTTTTTATTTGACTACAATTTTTCTTTTTTATATAAGTCTGAAAAACAGCATACTTTACAGTATGGATTTTTATTATTGGAAGTAAAAAAAAGAAAAAAGAAACAAGTTCTAAATTTAGAACTTGTAGTTTGCGTCTGGTCTGAATACAGCGACCTCTGCCTTGTATTTCTCCATGCTGTCGCTCATGAAGGTTTCTGATTCGTCGGTCATTGCTTTGAGTGCTGCCTCTGCGTCTGCAAGTGCACCAAGCTCAAACTTGGACATGACGAGTTTCTTGCTGTCTGCATCGTTGAGGATGTCAACACATGCAATTGCTGCGTTCTTTGCACGGAGGTAAAGGTCGTCTCCGTCCTTTGCGATTGCCTCTCCTACCTTGTATGCATTGTCGTATGCAAGAACATATCCCTGTGGGTCTCTGTACTTGTCAGAGAGTACGAGGATGTCACGAAGCATCTTTGCATTTCCGGTCTCTGTTGCTACGTTAAGCATTGCTGCATCGTAGTTCAGGGATTCGGACCAGCACTGTACTGAGGTACCACCGAATTCTGCATGGTATTCTACAGATTCGTTTGACCAAAGGTCACAGCACTGCATGACAAGGTTACCCATTACGTCAGAGTGTGCGCATGTTGAGGTCTTTCCTTCCTGTGCGATTGGGCATCCGGTGATGGACTTTACGATTGTGTTCTCGTATCCACAGTCCTTTCCTGGTCCCTGTGCGCCTGCTTCATAGCCGGCGAGTGTTCTTGGTGCGGAAATTGCTCTTGCGATGATTGCAAGGGTGTGTGCAAGGTTCTTGTCGAGGAGACCACCTGCAATAAACATTGCAGTGTTTGCCTGTGCACAGTCTGTGTCACCAGCTGCAACTCTGCCCTTCTTGTCTGCGATCTTCCTGATGTCGGACCAGATCATGGTCATGTCAATTGAGCCGAGACAGCCAATTGCGTAAATGAGACCAGGTACATCGTTTCTAAGAATTGCGTAGTCGAGAATTTCCTTACCGCCCATTGTTTCGATGGACAGGAAGTCAGCTCCTGCGTCTGCAACAGCTTCGAATGACTCCATAAGGGTGTCATACTTTCCGCCGATGAGTGCAAGAAGGTCACGGTCTTCACGGATGTCACCAGGTGTATGTCTGAGACCTGTCTTGATTCCGTATTCTTCGTGGTATTCTTCCATGATGGTCTTCTGTACGTGAGCGACTTCTCCTCCCCAGTCTGGGTTGTTGGTCATCTGCTCAACGTGTTCTGTTTCAAGTTGGATTGCTGGGAAACCTACCTGTACAGCTCTTGCCATGATGTCGGTTGTAAGTCTGCGGTACTCTGAAACAAGTTTCTCTTTAGAGACACCAGCTTCTGGTCTTGGTGCGTAGTTAACTTCTGCTGTTACGTATCCTGCACCGATTTCTAATCCTAATTCTGCTTTGACTGGGTAAACTGACTTACCGAAGATCATGTCGTCAGCAGCTTTGTATGCCATTGATGTGTATCTTTTTACCATTTCGCTCACTCCTTAGTGTTTGTGGAAGGTCTCCTTGAGTTGTGCAAGTCCTTTTCCTGCAAGGATTGCTTCTGCCATCTTTGGTGCATCTGCTGCTTCTTCTCCATATACACCGAGTTCGTACTGGGTTACGAAGTCCTGGTTTACTGCTCCGCCACCACACTGGAATGGTATCTTGATACCTGATTCGAGGAGTCTGTCATTTACTTCTTTGAATGCATACATTGTTGTTGTCATCAATGCTGTTCCGGTTACCATCATTGGGCTTTCCTTCTTTACAGCTGCGATAACTTCATCAACTGGGCAGTCACGGCCAAGGTCAACTACTTCAAAGCCTGCTGCTCTGAGGAGTGCTGCTACAATTGTCTTACCGATGTCGTGTACGTCGCCTTCTGCTACGTGGCAGACGATTGTGCCTTTTGGTTTAGGTGCAGATCCGCCCTGTTCTTTACAGAACTCGATACCCTCGAGCATTGCGTCTGCTGACATCATAACGTTTGGCAGGAAGATTACACCCTGGTCATACAGGTCTGTTGTGATCTTCATTCCGACCATGAGCACATCATCAATGAGTGCTATTGGGTCTGCTCCGCCCTCGATTGCCTTCTCAAGACCTTCGATTACGTCGTCCTCTTCTCCATCGAAGATTGCAGCACAGATTGTTCTTGCTGGTTCTGCACTTGGGTACAGCTCAGCTGCTAACTCTTCTGGTGTCTGTGCCTTTTCTTTAGCAACATTATACCTAACTAATATTTTACTTGGGTCTATATCCATCTAATTCTACCTCCTTAGATCTAGATACTTCCTGCCACTTGTCATACGTTCAAGTGAAGTATGCTGTAAAGCAGCAGATGGTTATCCGTTGGCTTATGACTTTGTATGATATAGCAAAAGTCTCCACAACTGTTTGCTAATTAATCTTTAGTCATTGGCTAACTTCATCTTTCCACATAACCACGTATTCCAGATATGTATATAAATGTAACGGTTTTGTATATTTATAATAGATCACAAATACAAGTGCGGTATATATTTTTACACAGTACTACCTGTTTTCTGTTTTTGTTACGTATTATGGTTCTAATATCTGATTATATTTATACAGTATATGCTTTACTTATTTGTTTTATTTATAATTAGGTGGTAAAAAAACATGACTGTACCAGTTAGTTTTAAATAGTACTGGTTGTTTTTGTCATTTTCTTGTATGTAAGTAAAGTTTGCTTGTTATTCTATTTTTTATGTATTTATTAATATATTTAATTAAAAAGTGAAACAATATAATTTATTCGTAAAAAATGCGGAATAACTTTTCTAATTATTCTTGTTTTTCCATTATTTTTAGAATCATAACTATTTCTTAATCAATTGTTAACCGTTTGATTTAAGTATCGTCAAAAGTCGAAGTATACATAGTGGATTTAAGAAAATCTACAAAAAATGTGCCTTTCATCTGTTTATGCGTAATACTTATATAATATTTCACAGCAGCGCAGATTTCCTCTATTTGTTGATAATACCATCCTGTTTTTGATCTATCAACAAGGGAATAATTATCCCTACGCAATTTAAAAAAATAAAAAAAGAAGGTACAGGCTTTATTTGAGCAAACCTGTATCGTAATCAATTGTTATTGATTATGTCAATTGGCTGTGGGTGCCCATGGGCATGATCATGCTTATGTGGCTTGTTGTGCTTGAAAGTGATCTTATTGTCATTTAGCTTCTCTGAAATAGTGTCATTTACTACACCTACAAGCTTTTCATGGTCAATGCTCGAAACCGCGGAGAGCACTTTAAGTCGGGGCATATCTCCAGTTACATCGATCACTTCCATTGTCACGTCCTGATCATAAGCAGTAAGGTTTGTCTTTACGGTATTTGAATCAGATTCTATGAACAACTTGATATGACCCACAAATTCCGGACTCAGCTCGATAACTTTTGATTTGATAGTGTCCATTATCTCAGTTGCAATGTTTTGTGCAAGTTCGGTGTTAATTCTATCATTTATAGAGTACTCTGTGGCATAACTGGCTATCCCAGATGCCTCAATAGAATTAAGTGTTTCTTCTACCGGTTTACCTGTTACCTCATCGATAATTTGGGTATCAGGGCTGGTAGTATGGAATTCATGCATTGCTCGATTTTCAGGGACCTCGGTCATTGCAAGTTTCACAAAGTTGTCCCAATGTTCATCTTTCTTGGATGCGGAAAGCAGTACCACCTTTGCCTTAGGGTTCAGTTGTTGCACGGATGCTTCAATGATAGGGATACGAATCTCATCGATGAGGTCTATCTTATTAATACCCAATATTTCAGCATCGATTATCTGACGCATGGCAAAATTCTTTGCTTCTTTCATCAACTGCTTGAATCTGCTACCATCTATAAGTGTAACAAGAGGCTGAACAGTAGCACCCTTCAGCTCCATTAACTCAACATCGTTCTTGATGACTTCAGGGAATGCGATCCCGGTAGGTTCTACAAGTACGATATCCGGATTGTAATCCCTATAGAGGAGGGTCATTGTGGCTTTCATACTAACCTTAAGAGTACAACAGATGCATCCGTTTGTTATTTCTTGCATATCAAGACCGTACTTGGAGATGACATCCCCATCAAGACCTACTTCACCGATCTCATTAACAATGATTGCCACCTTATGACCGGCATCACTGAATTCCTTACCCAATCGTATAATGGTTGATGTTTTTCCGCTACCTAAAAATCCGCCTACTACAAGTACTTTCATATTTTTTGCCTTCTTTTAAAAAATTAAAAAAAATAAATTATGCTGATTGCTCCAGCACAGTAAGGTTCTCCCATCTGAATGTCTCCTTTGGACATGCGTTAATGCATCTCTTACAGTTTGCACCATCACAAAGGTCAGAACTGATCATAACAACGCCCTCATCATCGATCGTTATTGCGTCGTTTGGACAGACCTTTATGCATTTTGGACATTCAGGGCATTCAACCTTCATTGTCAGGAATGTACCAACACGCTCGAGTACTTCAAGTCCTTCATCACCAAGTACGGGGATATCTTTCTCTACAAGTTTGGTGACCTTTGTGGTGCCTTCAGGCAGGTCTATTTGTGGAAGTCCCTTTTTCTTCAGGAATTTTTTAAGCATCTTGAAAGGCATTCCTTCGCCCCAATATGATATTTCCTGGATATATGCTTCCTTGAATGCAGGGTCAGTTGCAAACATAACGTGATTGCTTACTATTTTTGATGCCATTTCCTGAAGTTCCCAGAGTCTGTCTTCTGATAAAAGTATCTCTCTTGCAACTATCAATGATGTGTTACCTATCTGTATTACTTCTTCGACATTATATGGGACCATACCGACCTGATGTGCCTTCGCAGCATCCATATAAGTTCCAGCAGCACCGGACATGTATGCTTTTTTAACATCGGCTACTTGTATTCCTGCCGCATTACACAATGCAAGGTGTCCTGAACGGATAGCACCCATTGCAAGTCCTGCCGCTTCAACATCTTTCTCGAAGAACTTGATTTTGTCCTGAAGGTAAAGCATGTGGTCAGGAGTGTTTATTTTTGGAAGCTGGATAATTCCATTCTTCATTCCTGCTTCGATGATAGCAATGACACCTGTTCCGGTGATTCCCATTGCTTTAATTGAGTCATCCTCAATTACATCTCCATTTTTAGGGTTTATGAGTTGGGCTTTGACAGTGTCCATCTCTTCATTAAGTACGTAATTGCGTATGTTATTATTTTCAAATTCAACATCAGATATTACAAAAGGTGATGCAAGTTTCCCGTTTTTGATCTGCTGACCTTCAAGTGCAGGGCCTGCTGCAGCTGAACCGGTGTAGATGGTTCCTTCATGAATGAGTGCCATCTCAGCATTAGTTCCATAATCAGTGGCAATTGCTGTATCCTTTGTATCCATGAACCCTGATTTTATAATAAGTGCAAGTGCATCGGCACCAACTTCGTGTCTGATGGCTGGTGGAACAACAAGTTTTGCATTTGGGTAGACTTCTAGTCCTTTAATCTCTGAACAATCGATGATGCGAGCATTCCTTTCCTGGTCCTTGATATTCAGCTTTTCTTTTTTCCTCTCGCCTGCATATGCAAGATCATCTATTGGGATTCCCTGGAAAATAGAAAGCTGAATCGGGTTTCCACAAATGGACATTCTTTCCAGTTCTTCTGGTTTAATGCCCAACGTTTCGATGACGTGCTTAACTGCATTGACGTGCAAGCCTTGAGCAAGTTCCAACCCATAAGTAATGGCGAAGTCCAGATGGTCCATAACATTTGCCCCTGGGAGCGGGTTACGGAGAGTGATGACAGTCTTCTGGATATCACCGGTATCAAGGTCGATTTTCTGTGCTCTTATGCCACTGGTACCTATATCTATTGCAACTCCAAGTTTCATTTGAATCCCTTTTATATCCTTTTAAAAATTAATACCGTACTATCTGTGTCCGAACTTAAAAATATATGTTGCGGTAATTTTAGTCTCTTATTATCATTATTTAAACTGATTGAAGTACATATCGAAACCGCTAAATTTCCACAGTACTATGGTCTATTTTCTTTATGATTGAATATATCTAAAAACATCAGAAAATACTATAATGGGTACAGCCTGATTCTTCAACTTCATTCATTATAATAGAATACAGTCGACACTTGTTGAATATTCAGCTGCGGCATATCTTTTCACCTTTTTTGGTCAATTGGTATGCTTTCCCTGTAAAGTCCCCATTATTGGTTGAACATGCAGATGCCGCAGAGCATGAGCAACAAGTGGATGACTTTGGTCCTGAATTGTTGCAGACTTCAATGATATAACCCATATGTTCCAGCATAATGAGCCTATCTTTGATGCTACCCTGGTCAATACCAAGTTTTTTTGCTGCTTCCTGGAATGTGCAGTTGTCAACAAAAAGACTTCCCAGTGTTTCCCTTATCATTTCAACAACCCTCCTTCAAACATGTCTTTCCATTTGCTGAATGCAAGCAGTGGAAGGAGTGCCAGATATATTCCCGGTCTTAGATCGCTTAGAGGTGTCCAGCCTATGTAGTCCTCATTTTTAATAACGTATGCTTCAAGCATGTTTCCTGTGCTTACAAGCATGTATATTGTTGCAAAAATAAGTGCTATCAGGACGCCTACGTAGGCATAGGATACACCTTCATATACTCCCTGACGCATTTCCATAACGCCGTATATGAATACCGTTCCTATTAGCAGCAGGACAAATGCGCCTATGGTGTCAGCAGGTATGAATAATACATCCGTAAATGGGATGTGGGTATTCGGGCCCATAAGAATCCTGCCCAATCCTGCTGACAACTGAAGCAAGCCTAAAATGATATATAAGGAACCTGTGATCATGGAAAATATCATTGCTGACCTGGTGTCTGGTTTATCGCTTACACTCTCCCTGTTAATAGCCAAGTAACCTTCCTCCCTGGTAAATTATGAATGCTGTGATCCATGCTACGCCGATTCCGTATATTATCGCGAATACTGTCCATTTCCATGAGCCTGTTTCTTTTTTGATGACTCCTACAGTTGCAATACAGGGCATATATAGCAAACTGAATGCCATTAAGCTAAGTGAACTGAGCGCAGTGATCCCGGAGTCTGCCAGGAGCCTCTCACTAAGTACTTCTGAACTATCACCTGATCCATAAAGAACTCCCATGGATGCCACAACAATTTCTTTAGCGACCAGTCCGAATATGAGTGCAACTGATATCTTCCAGTCAAAACCCAGAGGCTTGAGAAATGGTTCAACTGCGTGACCCAGACTGCCAACATAACTATCCTCGCTTCCGTATTCCACACCCCACGGGAAAGATGCCATTACCCAGATAACCACAACACCCACGAGTATGATGGATCCTGCTTTTTTTATGTACATGAAACCGTTGTCCCACATGTGCATAACACTTGCCTTAAGGGTCGGGACGCGGTATGGGGGAAGTTCCATTATAAATGGTGCCGGTTTCCCCTTTACGATAGTTTTCCTGAGTAGTTTTGCAGATATGATCGCAATAACAATACCTAATATGTACATTGCAAATATGACAGTTCCTGCCTGTCTTCCAAAGAATGTGCCTGCGAACAACACATATATGGGTAGTCTGGCTCCACAGGAAACGAACGGTACTATAAGTATAGTAATAAGCCTGTCCTTTTCATCCTCTATACTTCTGGCAGCCATGATAGCTGGTACATTGCAACCGAATCCCATAAGCATGGGTATGAATGACTTGCCGTGCATGCCTATCTTGTACATCAATTTATCCATGATGAATGCGGCTCGTGCAAGGTAACCGCTACCTTCAAGCAGCGATAAGAGGAAAAATAATATGAAAATATTCGGAACGAATACGAGTACTGCCCCGACACCGCCAATAATTCCATCACCCACAAGTGATGCCAGCCATTCGGGTTGAAGACTGGAGGATATGTAGTTAGCGAACCACGTGGCCGTGATGTCTATCATATCCATGAAAGGTGTCGCAAAGGCAAATGTAAGTTCGAATGCACCCCACATTAATGCTAGAAATATTGGGATGCCAAGATATTTGTTAGTTAGTACCCTGTCAATCATGTCGGATTTAGTCAACGTATCATTGGCTCTGGTACACATTTGGGGGAAGATCATATTGATTGCAAGATAACGCTTGTCAGCTATTTCAGCTTCATATTCTTCCTGATCGATTGCATCAATGATCTCTATTGTCCTGTCATATACTGGACTGTTGGAAATCTTCTCCCTGACATTGTCATCACCTTCAAGAAGACGTATGCTTACCCATCTTAGGGGATATCTTTTATCGCGTTTCTCATCCTCACTTAATACCTTCTCAATTTCAAGGATCTTGTCTTCTATCTCATTACCATATCCAATTTCATGGCCGTGATGCGGTTCTATTTCTTTTTGTTCGATAACTTTGTCCAGAAGCTCACAAATACCTTTTTTCTGGGTTGCGACGGTCCTTATTATGGGTGTTGCAAGAAGCTCCTGCATCTTATCAATGTAGATACGGTCTCCTCTTTCCTCGGCAATATCGCACATGTTGAGGACAATGAGTATCTCTGAACCAAGTTCCATAAGTTGCGTGGTAAGGTAAAGATTTCTTTCGAGGTTAGACGCATCTACTACCTGGATCACTACGTCCGGCTTTTCCTCGATAATATAATCTCTTGCAACGATCTCATCCACGGAGTATGCAGTGAGACTGTATGTTCCGGGGAGATCAATAACTTCTATGTCATATCCCTTGTATGATATCCTGCCGCTTTTCTTTTCGACTGTGACACCGGGCCAGTTACCAACATGCTGTCTGGAACCGGTCAGCGCATTAAAAAGCGTGGTTTTACCTACATTTGGGTTTCCTGTAAGTGCTATCTTTATCTCCCTGTCTTCCATGGAGCGATCCTCTGAGAATAGTTATAATATATGTGCCGTCATCTCTAAAAGATTCGGTAGAGATCCCGGATCAAAGTCTATTAATAAATATCTGTCTTGCTTCTTCTTTTCTGATCGATAAGTGATAACCCTTTATCCTGTAATCCATTGGGTCACCAAGGGGTGCATTCCTGACAAGCTCAATTTCTGTACCGGCAACCATCCCCATGTCAAAGAGTTTTCTTCTTGCAGGACCTTTTACCCTTACTTTTGTAATCCTGGCTTTCTCTCCGGGTTTAAGCGTGTCAAGTGTTGTCTCCTGAATATCGAGCAAATTATTCCCTGTCCTTTTTGATGATAGCAGTAATCCATTTTTTTTATATTTAGTAATTTCGCATTACCTAATTTGTTTCTGTATGCAAAAAACATAAATCATGTGTACTTTCAATTGTGCTTGTTGAACAGCTAATAAAAAAGTTTATGCGAAAAATGACAGATAAGTAAAGTTCGGTTCTGATCTATTCTTTTCTTTTTCCATGAACCGGGCAGGTATCCTTTGCAGCCGGGGTACAATTAATATACTCGCCTGTTTCGCGGTAGTGGCTGAAGTGGTCAAGCCAGTACGGTCCATCTTCCTTCATAGTCATGAATTCGACGAACTTGGTGAGTATCTCAAAGGTTTCAGGAGTGAGCACATGCTCTATTTTGCAGGCATCATGGTCTGCAATCTCTTCATTTAGACCGAGAATTTGTAAAAAGTCCCTGATGACACTGTGTTTTTCCATGGTACATTTTGCAATTTTCTCTCCTTCAGGGGTAAGTGTGACTCCGCCGTATTTCTCGTAATTGATATACCCCATCTTGGTGAGCTTCTTGAACATCCCTGTGACACTGGGTGAACTAAGTTCAAGCTCCCTTGATACGTCCTTAACCTGTGCATAGCCTTTTCTTTCAATTATCTTCTCGATTACTTTCAGATAATCTTCGGTTCTCTCAGTTGTCATGTAAAAAACTACCTTTTTTTGGGATGCCTATTCTTGTTAGTGAAATGAGATATAGGTTGTATATAAGTATGTCTATACTCTTCACCAACAGTGTGGTTTATTTTATAGGGTACTATCTCTGGAAAAGCCTCTTTCATCTACTTTTTAAGATATGCTTCTAACCTTTCCATGCCTTCCTTGATATTCTCAAGGCTGTTTGCATACGAGAAACGTAGGTGCCCCTCTGCTCCCTGGCCGAAATCAATTCCCGGTGTGACGGCAACTCCGATATCTTCCAGTATATTTCTACTAAGCTTTAGGGAATCATTTCCAAATTTACGGGCATCTGCAAGCACATAGTATGCACCCTTTGGTTCCGTTTTAATCCCAAAACCAATCTCTTTCAGTCTTTTAATCAGGTAAAGGCGTCTTTTGTTGTATGTTTCAATCATTTCCTTTATCTGTTCCTGAGGACCTTCAAGAGCGGCGATACCTGCATGCTGGACGAATGTATTAGTTGAAATAAAGAGGTTCTGCTGGACCTTTTGCAATGTTCTTATGTACTGTTTAGGTGCTATGAGATAGCCAAGTCTCCATCCTGTCATGGCATAGAGTTTTGAGAAGCCGTTAAGCACGAAGGCATTGTCAGTATACTCTAATATAGTATGGTCTTCACCTTCGTAGACAAGCCCCTGATATATCTCGTCAGATATTATTGGAACTTTTCCGGCAACTTTTGCAAGTTCTCTAAATGTTGCTTCAGGCAGGACCTGACCTGTTGGATTGGATGGTGAATTGATAAGTATCGCTTTTGTTTTCGGATTGATGTGTGCGGCAATTTCATCCGGCTGTAACATGAAGCCATTTCCTTCATTGGTATAAATGAAATCAGGTACTCCTCCTGCGGTTGTTACAAAATTAGGATAACAGGCGTAATGAGGATTTGACATGATTATCTCATCCTCCGGGTCAATGAGTGCCAGGAAAAGCAGGAGCATGGCAGGACTTGTGCCGGATGTCACTATTATCTGATCGGGGCTGATATCTACGTTGAATTTGTTCTTATAGTTTGTAGCTATGGCTTTCCTTAGTTCTATAAGTCCTTGGCTATGGGTGTATTTTGTGTTGCCTGAGCACATTGCAGCCTTTGCCGCATTACAGATGTGCGGAGCAGTGGGGAAATCGGGCTCTCCTATTTCAAGGTGAATAATGTTTTTGCCCTCTTTTTCAAGCTGTTGTGCCCTTTCAAGTACTTCCATAACGTAAAAAGGCGGAATGTTTTCAACTTTTCTGGATAACATGGTACTCATCATTGCTAAGAATTATAAGTTCAGGATTGAGTCACAGCAATAAAAGATTTTTGTTCACATAGGAACACTGGTAAAAAAAGAAGCTGGCAGGAATGTGCCAGCAATGTGTATCTATTTTTTAAATGGTTGTTTTATCTACTTCTTTGCTTTTGCATACTCAACCAGAGCTTCCTTGATTCCCCACTTGAAGGCTACAACAACAGCAAGTCCCCAGGCAAGTGGACCAACAAACAGGTAGAAGATGCTTGTGTCTATGAGCATTGCATCAAGAGCAAGCATTATCACAACGAATGCAAGGAATCCGCGAAGAGCCGGAATCCATATGTTACTTCCTTCGACATTCATTTTCTCAAGCATGCTTCCCATGTAGTCTGCAAAGAGATCAATAGCCAGTAGTCCTATCAGCAGTATTATTACTCCTGCAAAGAGATTTGGCAGGTAGTTCAGGATTGATTCTATAACTGCTGCTATCATGTAAAGTTCAAGGATATTAAGAGCGGCTGTGATAAATATAAGGTAACCAAATGCCCTTACGATCCCGGATATGATTCCCGAAATCGTCATATTACTTGAACTCATTGCGCTTCCAAAACTTGTCTTTGATATATGCTCGTCAAGCCCGGATGCAACCAGTACATTCTTTATAAGGTCTGCAAAGAAATCAACTATTAGCAGTCCGATTATAAGTATTACTATCGCAGAAAGTATCAGTGGTACATAGAGTATTATCGTTGTGATAAAATCTGCAACTATCTGGATGTTTAGAAGATCTATGATTATGACTGCAAATATCAAGTAGATGAACCACCTTATGGCAGCTTCAAAGAATTCTACGGTTGTGATCTGCGTTCGTGATATCATTTTTCCTATAGATGTCTTGTCTATCAGTTCGTCAAGCCCAATCTTGTCAAGTATCTTCGATCCTATTTTTCCAATTGCCTTTCCAGCTATCAGTCCAATGATCAGCAGTACTATAACTGCTATTAAAGTAGGAAGGAAAGCTATCAACTGGTCTATCATAGTGTATACACTATCCATTATCGGCATTGTAGCCATATTTTCACCCCATATGTTTGTTCTGTGCCGGAATATTTCCGACTATAACCCCGTTTTTATAGAAACATCTCTTTTTAATTCGTAACTATTCAGCCTGATAAAAACGCTATCAATAACAATCTTGACAAAAAGTTGAAACGTAAATTTCATTAGGATCATTTATTTTGATTGTTGCTATTGATTGCTTTTTTGATTGTTAGATTGTTAGTGAGCAGACATCTCTATTTCGATGAAATCAGTACCAATAGGCAAATCGTGCCAGGCTGAATAGTTACAATAAAATAAAATAAAATAAAATGCTATCAAATTGACCACAATAAAGATAGCACCAAATAAAGATCAAAATAAATCCACTAAAAAAGTAGAGTGAAAAATCACTCAAATATTACCTCATTCTCCGCTGCCCATGCAGGCTGGTCTATAGCTAAGAACTCAAGATCAACATCCCCGGTGTTTTCCGTATGCTGCTTTGAGTTTGCAGGTATGAGGACAAGTTGCCCTTCACTTAGCTCAAACGGTACATCTTCTATATAGAGCATACCTTCACCTGCAAGAACATAATATACCTCAGGATTCTTCATCAGGTGAAGCTCAATGGAACCGCCCGGTTTTATCATTACATGAGCAATACTGTAATCCACATCCAGGTCCCTGTCAACCATTGCCGGATGGAGAACATTACCAAGAGAAACATCTCCAAAGCGCACGAAATGTTCATCGCTTCCATCTTCAAGGATGTTGCTGTAAACATAGTCATCTACATAAAGACCGGAATGCACGAGGTATGTCTGGTTACCGATAGAAGTCCTCTTGACAAATGCGGACTTCTTGGAAGGGGTAGTCTCGCCTGGTCTTGGCCAGTAGTAATTTACCCATCCCTCTCCTTCTTCGCTTAAAGCAGTGTCAATGAACATTCTGCCTAAAGGCTCACCATTATAATCTTCAAGATCGAGCACACTTTCCCCCTCACCGCTTACTTTTGGAGGGAACACAATACGTATTCCTTCAGTATTCCAGACGGTGATGTAAGAATCATTGTGATACCACGGGCTGTCCTTTTCCCTGAAATCATCAAATGCCAGCTCTCCTTTTTCATCTATTAACTCAATAGCAGAATTGACCAGTGACATCCTGTTCTCTTTCTGGGATAATAGTTCGTTCTGATCGTCTTCAATTATTTGATCTAATGTTTCATCGACCTGTTCACTATGATCATCATCTGTGGATGTGTCATCAAACTGGACACAGCCAGCAGCCACCACCAACAGTGCAGCTATCAAAAGAATACAAAGTACTTTCTTAAAACCATTCACAATATAACACCTGCTAAATTAGATACAAACATGAAATTAATAATCTTAATTATAAATTACAAACTATACTAATTGTTTAATGCTATATTTAACTTGCCAATTATTTAAAAGAGATGAGATAATTACATTCGAAACGTCTTAACTGTACCTTTTTCATTTTTGCAAATAACCTTGACCCTCAAAGCAACTTAATTCATATAGATGAGGATTTCGATAAACTACCATCAATACCCATACAATTTAATAAAATATAAATAATAGCAAAGCAAATTTACTATTATGGATTCTTTTACTGATTTTGCCTTAAATGAAGAATATAAGCGTCTCCAATCTGTCGGAGATAAGCTTGCTGAAATTGAATATTTAGTAGATTGGAAGCCTTTTCGCCCTATTCTGGAGTCAATGTACATAAACAGAACAGCTTCAGGCGGACGGCCTGAAGCTGATGTTATTGTAATGTTCAAGATGCTTGTTCTGCAACAATGGCATGGTCTTTCTGATGCTGAGCTTGAAAAGCAGTGTATTGACAGGATATCCTTTAGGAAATTCCTGGGATTTCCTGAATATGTACCAGACAGTACAACTGTCTGGTCATTCAGGAAGAGAATTATCGACAATGGTAAAGAAAAAGCGGTGTGGGATGAAATGCAGAATCAGCTTGATGCTCTTGGTTTGAAGATTAAAAAAGGAATGATCCAGGATGCAACTTTTATTCACTCAGATCCAGGACATGCAAAAGCAGATGTACTCAGAGGAAAAGATGCGAAAACAAGAAGAAGCAAAGATGGAACCTGGACTAAGAAAAATGGTAAATCTCACTTTGGATACAAACTTCATACAATTATTGATAAGGATTATGAACTAATCAGAAGATTTGAGACAACAACTGCATCACTTCACGATTCACAGGTTGATCTGTCTGAAAAGGGTGAAGTGGTGTATAGAGATAAAGGATATTTTGGAGCAATAGCAAAAGGTTTTGCAGCAACAATGCAACGAGCTGTAAGAGGACATCCTTTAGGAATAATGGATATCCTCAGAAATGAAAGAATAAGTGTGAAAAGAGTCCCTTGCGAAAGAGTGTATGCAGTGACAAAAGAAATATTTAAAACCAGAAAGGTTCTTGTTACAACTGTAGAAAGAGTGAATGCAAAAATGTTGATGACAGCTTTTTGTTTTAATCTGCATCAATTGAGGACACTAAAAACCAAAGGAGTAATTTAGGATAGCGGGAGCTATACTAAAAATAAGGATTAATGAAGAGAAATAAACAAAATGATAAAAAATGAGAGGATATAATTGAGTTTGAATACTTTAATGATCTAAAATGAGGGAATATCGAAATCCTCTTTAATTATTAAGGGGTTGGTATAAACATCGACGTTACGTGTAGAACCATCTGCAATCTGGTGCTCAGATAAAAAGTGAGCCTGATTATCATTTTTTGCTTTTTCGATCTCAGCTATAACTTCCTGTCCAGGCAGAGTACTGATGTCGAATATTCTTCTGCAGGTAATCTCTTCACGGGACCATCCATAAAAGTCACATGCGGCGTTATTTGCATCTACAATGTCCAGACTGACAGGATCTATCAGCAACATAGCCGCATGATTATTTTCAAACAATGCCCTGTATCCGGAAGGGTTGCTGCTCATTTCTTCACATGTCGGTTTGCATTCATCATTTTTCATAATTGCCCCTTTCATGGCTAGTGTTCATCAGTTCTATAGCATGATCATTTTTTTATTTAAGGCATTAAATCGAATGTAAACTGCACCATCATTGTTTGTGACCATTTCTCAGACAGGCATATTTTATAATGTGGTTCAACTGATTAACAGTTACTCATATTGTAAAGCACAACATTAATTATATTTTCTTTATTCCAAATACAACTACCATTCTTTAATTAATAATCATTTGCATTTATTTACTACTTTAAGCAGATACAAACTGATTTTTCAGATTATCTATTCAAATTTTTATCAAAAATGTATTTAACGAATGAGATGAAAGGTAATTATCTCTGGCTGGCTGGTTGCTGGTTCTCGGTAGAACTGCCGTGACTTCTCCAGCCATGAAAATTATGAATCGATCAAATCTTCAATCTTAATTTCATAGTAACTATTCAGCCTGATAAAAACACTATCAATAGCAATCTTGACAAAAAGTTGAGACCTACATTTTATTAGGATCATTAATTTTGATTGTTGCCATTGATTGCTTTTTTGATTCTTAGGTTGTTAGTGAGCAAACATCTCCGTTTTGATTAAATCAGTATCAATAGGCTAATTGTGGTAGGCTGAATAGTTACATTTCATAAATATATTCATGGATGTCTTTCTTATTTGCCTGATCAAATAACTCAAGTTCATCAATTTTGTTTATTTGCAACCCGCTATCTCCTGCGAATCTCAAAAAAGCACCAAAACTTGAATTGTTTTCCGGGTCAATTGACACCTGTATCGACCTGCTGCCTAAGCTGACAGCAGCTTCAACCACGGTTTTAATAAGTTGTGATGAAAGTCTCTTTTTCCTATGCTCTGGTGAAATCCCAATTTGCCATATATAGAATACATCTGGTTTTGAACTACTCTTTACTCCTGATACATATCCCACAATCTCATTATTTTCTTCTACAACAAAACATGTGTTATCAAAGTACCTGGCAAGCACCCAATAAGTAAAAGTCGAATGCTGATCAAGCGGCTTACACAACGATATAAATTTCTCGATCTTAGTTACATCCTCTTCTCTTATTTTTCGAATATTCATTTCATCGGTCTCCATGAGTGTTTTTGTTTGTTTGTATGTCTTTCTATCTGTAAATTGTGATGGATGTGCGATAAGGGCAGAAGTAGTATTTGATTAAGAATGGATATGCACGAAATTTACCAAGGACAGAGTTCGCACATTATTCTATATGCCAATTAATCTTGGCGGGATGATGAAAAGGCTTGACAGAAAGGTACAGGGATATGCAAAAGTGGTGCGAGGATTTTGAAAAACATGCAGATTAACAGGTATTTGAAATAATGAAATGGTTCATGTGGTACAAAACCTGCCCAAAATGTGCAAAGAAAAAGTAACTGGATATCACAACAGATGATGAATCAGTGATATCAGGTACGAAGTGTTCTGACCGCATTCATCTACCATCTGTGGTCTGATACCCTTAACACCAGATATGTATTTGTTATACTTGCTCGCAACGCATTTGAATTGATTGAAATCGATATGTTTCTCTGCCTTAATATCTGATGATTTCTCGTGCATCTTGGCAACGTCTACAACGATTTGCTGTTCTTCAACTCTAGCATTGAAGTACTTGTCATTCTTCCTGGGTTTTATGCCAACCGTAAGAAAATCACTGCCTTCTGGACTTAGTTGTTCTAACACGTTCTTCCATGATTTTTCCATATCACTAAAATTTTTTGTTTCGTTCATATCAATAACCTTTACGTATACAAATTTTGCAATAGGTGTACTTAGTTCTTTTCATATGGCTTCTATATGAAGCTAAAAGCTCGAATCATAATGAAACCAATTGGCCATAATCTAAGCTTTGAGAGCTTCTGTGATTATCTTTGAAACCGATCACACTCCTTAACACCTTAGCAAATTCCAGATTATTCTCAACAAGCTCCCTCAATCCATAGAGATATCCGATCTTCTCTTTTCAATATCCTTAGATGCTTCAATGGTCAGAGTCATTTCACAAGAATAACAATAAGCACACGTAGGATTATTCATGGTCTTACATCTCGTACAAATAACAGGCTTTAAAGTCTTGGTTTTGTCTTTGATAATATCACAATCTTAAACAGTATTTCAAAGTTTCTGCTATATCCAATATTGAAAAAAGTAAGCCTCTTGAAGTATTTTTGTCTAAAGGCTATAAGCCCATAAATCAATTATGCACTATGGACTTTACAATCACAATCTCAAAAAAATATTTCTGGGCTTGATGAAAAAGATGTGATACTAATATTCAGTTAATCAAAAAGTTTGTTAAACAATGTGATATTGAAGGCATGACCTATTTTAGGAATACGAGTTTATGGATTGTTTTTAGTATAGATCGTTCCAGCTAAAATAAAGGGTAATTGTCGTACAAATGGCGAACAAATATTTATAAAGTTTGATACATATTACTTTTATGGATAAAGTAATAAGCGAATTGAACAAACTTCCATTTGGTGAGAAGCACTTTTTTGGATCTTATCTCGTTGAACGTGTTTCTGAAGACAAATTCTTAGTTAATGGTTCTGATATGGATCTTATTGGGGCAGCTACGTGGATCTTATCTGAAGATTAAAACCGTGAGGCTGATGAGCTCTGCATGGTAATGGATATTTTACAATATATAGCTGAAAAAATTGTAAGATAAGAATTAAAGAGTTTTGTACCCGAAAAAGAAGTAAGCCCCTGGAGAGCCCATACATATCTATCTAACTCTTTTTATTACTTTCACTTTGCTTGCTTAACTTATTTTACCTGTAGGCTCAATAAGCGAGTTAGGCTGTGGTGGTGCATCTGCCTGATGAAAGGCAGTTTCAAGTTAGTTAGGCTTGAGGACCACAGCCTAATTAATAGTTAATTAGAAACTTATATATATAGTTACTTTATCAATTAATTGTTGTTCGATTAGTTACCGAACTTATCCGGGTAGTTACCGGGTAATAAATGAGGAAGGTGCATAAAAGATGAAAGAAAATACAAGAAGTGAAACTGTTTTTAGTATAGATCATAAACTCCATAGCGCAAGCTCTCCCCACGGCCAAAGGTTACAATGTAACCATAGTGTATTTTCTGCCGTGGGGGTGCTCTCTTGATTGCAGATTGTTCCCGTAAGGTAGCAGGCATAATTTACGATTCAGAAAAAGAACTCATCGACAACGATGCAAAGTTTGGTTCTGATTGGGATAAACGTGTAGCAAGGACTATACAACATCTTGCAGGAGTCCTTTAAATGTCCCGTCTTTTCCTTCGTCCTTTCGGACAGGATTCCACAACTAAAGAAGAGATTGTTTGCTGTGTTGCTCCTGGCATCTTCAAAACATCCTCTGGAAATAGAATAGTTATTCCATATTTCCAATCTAATCTTAAAACGGGGGTGTCTGCTTAATGTCATTTCTAAAAGACATCAAACTCCCTGTTCTCCTTTTTATCATAGGGGACACCATCACCACTATCTACGCACTGCAAACCGGCCTATTCTACGAAGGAAATCCAGTGCTATCTTACTTATTCAATTCTTATGGTATCCTTTCACTCATTCCCCTAAAGCTCGGCTTCATGTTCCTTCTATACAAGGTCTATAAAATTGCTGAGCGTCCATACTGGAATATTACCCGTTATGCAGTGTCCTTCATTGGCCTTCTTGCAACAGTAAGTAATACGGCGGTGGTCCTTCATGGCTAAAGCAAAATATCGCCTTCGGGATAATAACGGTAGTGGCCTTTGGGTCACTATTCCCTCTGAACTTGCCTTTGCCCTTGGTCTGCGTGACCTTGAAGGTAATCTCAAAGTAGATTGTGTCCGTTTCGAGCTTGGCTATGATGATTCCGGCTCATACGGTATAGTTCGTCCGGTTATAGATCAAGGATGAAATTCGCTGAACCCATTACTCATGAGTTCGGCTGTTTCTTCCATATAACAGACCTGGACTTCTATTATACAATGGTTAGTTACTACTCTAACAACGTTACTGATAGCTATAATCACTATATCAAAATAGGCGAGCGCAATTTCAAATTATTCTCTAAACCCGGTGGGTTAATCAATCCCAAAACTAAAAAATTAGCATTCGAATATTATATTCAGTGGAAAGCTAAAGATGGTGCAAGTAAATGCAATTACACTATTAAACCGTTGTTTGGTCCGGGTACTAAAACAAAAACAGGAAAGATTCTTAATCTTCCTTCTGTGGGTGCTCAGATTCATATCCAGTCCTCTTATATTGACCTTGACGAACACTTTGATATCATCTTTGAACTCATGGATTTCTTAGGAGCTTCACGCTTCCAACACATGATAGACCGCTCACGTTCTCGTATCTATCAAATGGCTCGCCATGTCCGTTATCATGAACGACATGAGCATGATATGGTAGGTGTCCTTCAGGCAATAGAAAACGAATCGTCCATGCGTGGTGATTCTAAACTCGTTAAAAATTTAACATCCGGTAAATACGACATGTATAAACTGGATGATCCTGATTTTTCAGCAGCCAATATTAAAACAGAATATCACCACAGCGTCAAATCCTACCGTATTCTCAATTTCCTTGATCGTCGTCCTGAGGACCCTCTAAGACATCCTAAACTCGAAGTCTTCCTTAAATCAGCTACAAGTCAAAACCCTTCTATTTCAGAATTTCTATCACTAAAAAAAGACCTTGACCGGCTCTTATTTTCTCTTCTTAAGTTCGTATCTCCAATCGAATATGTATCAGATAATTACTTTGATTCTGAAAAGGTCTTTGAATATCGTTATGATCTCCCTAAATGGGACTACAATAATCAATCTTCTCAAGATGAGAACATCGACTTTGGTAAGAATATGCAGGCTATCAAAGCCCTCGCATTTATTGCCCTTCAATCTGAAGGATGCGCAGACTTCCGCGACATCCAGGAACAAACAGAAATCCCGGAGCGTTCCCTCTGGCGTTATATCAATTACTGGCGAACTGAGGGAATCCTCGATACTGTCCGGGAGCACTGTACTAAAGTATTTTTCAAAACAAAACGTGTATGGGAGTCCGTTAAAGACCCTCTTATAAATCTATGTTCATCATTAAATCTAGGTTTCAAAAAGATATTTGGTAATGTTTTTGTAGATTCTGGTGTCATTCGTCCTTTTAAGGAACGTAATAAGAACCTGAAACCTATCAAACCCAAACGTTATCCTGATCTTGAACCCTTGGTTGTTGATACTTATCAGCAGTCTAAAAGACTTGCAAAGGAACTTAAAGACCTTGGCATTACTCGTAAGATTGCTGTAAGATCTAATCATAATACTGTGAGGTATAGTCGTGTTGTTTGAAGAGCGTAAGCTATGGGATTTGAATAGATTTATGAACAAACTTAGGGTTTCCAAGAACCCATAATAAAGGAAGTGTGAAACGTGGTTAAGAGATCTCGTCAGGATGAGGAAGAAGTCAGATATTTTTTAAGATCGGCTGGATGTGCTCATACTCTTGATGGGATCCCAATTCCTAGTTTTTGTTCAGTTCTTGAGAGATACACTAATGTTTATGGTGCTCTGCTAATCGGAAATGAATTAAAAGCTAATTCGAGAGCAGCAGCTTATTTTAAAAAATATCCTCTCAAGATGGAAACTATATATAAGGCAGATCAACCAGTGCCTAAACAACTATCATTATCTGAATTTGTTCAGTCTGGTGTAACTGCCTAAACCCCATAATAAAGGAAGTTTTTAATTCATTTCCTTTTCAAGTTCATTCTTTAATTTTTTAATATCTTCATTGACACACTCATATAGTTTATCGTAATGCTTGTGATGATCTTCGTCCCTAGTGGACTCGTTTTTATGTATTATTTCTAAAACTTCATCGAGACTATTTTGTGTTTCAGTATGCAATGCATGTCCTCGATTTTTCACAACCGTAGTGAATATTGGATTGTTACCCATCAGAAACCTGTTGTTTATAGGTTCGGCTCTTCGCAACTCTCTCTTATTTTTTCCTTTTTCTGGTACATTGAAAAACATATATTCCAGTAAATATTTTAAAGGGTAATAAAACTCATAAAGCTGGTTTTTAATTAAAGAAACTTTTCTGTCTCTCTTTGATTCTTTTAATATTCTATTTGTTGTCACTGCATAATATGCAGTTATACCAACTAAAACCATTGTTGATGATGCTAAAATTATCTGGGTCCATAGTGTAAGATCAGTATTATTCATATTGAATCAACAGAAGTAGAATTTGTCAACATAAATACTCTCGCGGTTTTTTTAACAGTTGACATTATCCTAAACCGCCAAATAAAGGAAGTGATTTATAAGAATCTGTCATAAGTGCACTGGATGGGAAACGTGGATAACTCTGATTCAAAAAAAGAAGTACGTTTGGCTTTGGCTGGAATAGCTATAGGTGCATTATTTAGTTTGATTGGTAATTTCTTGGTTACTTCATCATATAGATATTTTAATGATTCGTTAACTATGTATGATGATGGAGCTGTTTTTTACTTCTCGCTTATTGGTTTTCTTGGCTTGATCGCACTTCTTTATTTGCTAGTTTTCTGGCCATGGCTTAGTCCTCGATTGCAGCAATTAGTTTCTGTTTTTACTTCCTTCCGATTACCTAAATGGGATTATTTTCAAATTGTAATCATCTCGTTTATAATTTTCTTGATAATGATTTTACATTGTATTGCCTGTGGAGTTACTATTCCGTAATTGCCAAGTAAAGGAAGTTATCCATATAATGCATGTTTTATAGCTAAACAGAATATATTTATAAAAATAAATGCCGCTAATAATATAATTAAATTGATAGCTACTTTTTTCAGTGCTTTGTTGCTTAAGTCCATAGATATCTAAAAGTTTTTATTGATTATAAGTTATCCTAAACTGCCAAGTAAAGGTAACAAGGATGAAGATAACCCATAATAAAGGACACTATGAAGGATTAGTCCAATATACTTTTAAAAATATCTGACTGATAGTTTGAGTGCAGTGCAAATGGCTGCTACAAGCTTGAAAGATGGTAAAAAGTGGTTTTTAGTAGCTGCTATAAATGTTTTTTCAGCATCCTGGGCGTATACATTCTTTTTAAATCCGTACCCATCAAAGGGAAAAAACAGCATGAATATGGGAGAAAGGGGATCATTACTTGAAAAAAGAGTACCCGCTCCTGAACAACATGAAAGAAAAATTTTCAGATATATTCTGGATGGTAGCGCTCTCTGTACTGCTTGATATAGAAACTTCACCGAAATAAGCGTATCCAACAAATACAACTACTGCCGTTAATAATATCCCAACTACTACTAATAATAGTAGTCCAACTGCTACTAGTTTTTTTAAATCCATGAGCACCACTTAACAGCTTTGTATAATTGTAAACTATATCATTTTATTGGTAGTCGTTCAAGAACACTTGTATGGAAAGTAAACCGGCTTCTGGTATAAAAGTATTATTCAGTAACACTTTTGCAACTTCCAACGACACACTCAAAAAACGCCATTTTCCTTTTATACTATCTCGGTTTTACTCACATCAGTTGCAGGTGCGGAAATAAATTTCCTATTAGTTTGACTAATCGGAAGAAAATAAATCTTATTTACTCCATTATTTCTACTCCAATCTTTCTATATTGTGGTACTGTTATTTTCTTCTCTTTTTTCTTTTCTGAAAATAGCCGATGGCGTTTCTAAAAAACAGTACTTCAATTAAAAAACCCAACCTACCCAGCATTTGCGCCGCTTCGCGGCGCCCGTGGCTTTTTTCCTATGTTCCCTTAGGTACACGATTAAGGCGTGTGTGCCACGGCTGTCATGCAATGCGATTTTTAGCTAGATATTCAAGTTGAACAAATCCACTGGAAATTGAGGTTTATGGTAATTAAAATAAAAATAATATTGCAAAATCTTATTGATTTAAGATCTGCTTAAGTTCATTCACTTCCATTGTCCTATCTTTTTTTCGATGTAACATTGAATGACAATTAGAACAAACAGGAATCAAATCCTCAATTGGATTTACCTGGTAGGATTCACCTATTTCAGAAACCGGAACTTTATGATGAACTTCAATAAACCCGTCACCGATTAATCCGTATACTTTCTCGAAGTCAAAACCACAGATATGGCATTTTGTACCATAGTGATCAATGCAGGCTTTTCTTGCTTTTGGATTTCTTTCATAAACATTTACTGAAATGGTTGTTTTGGAACCCTCAGGTAATAACATAGCTTCGGCTTCTATGGGGTTGGGTAGATCAGTGTACATTTGCTTTTTTAGTGTTGCAATAATCTCCTTTGCCTTCTTTTCAAGTTCAACAAAATTATTAAAGTATTTGTCCCACGTTTCAATATCAGATTTAGTTACATTTTTTAAACCACCTTCGTTAGAAGGGTCCAGATACCTAAAGTTTCCAACTTTAAGGGCTACTGAATTCAAAGAATGTCCATTTGGCAACAAATGATATATTTCATTTACCAGCTTATCATTTTTATCTGCCTTTGCACCTTTTAAATAGTAATACAATGCAATTATTTGTTCATCATTAGTCCAATTTACCCGTACCATAACTTTTAAGAGTCCATTGGAATACATAAATTTTACTAAAAAAGTTTATTGTTACTAAGTGGGGTTCCTCGAAAACCTACAGTATGCATAGTATACCCCTTCCCCCAATAGAGGCAATCCCAAAACACCAGAAGGCGAGCAATTCGCACGGCTGGTTTTTCGCATAGCGGAATAGCAAGCGAAGCGCAGCAACCAGCGTGCTGTATGCTCGTTTTCGTAGGTAATATTGCAAGTAATCTCTTCACCCAGTGTGAATGCGGCACAGTGTTGTATTGACACATCAGCCATTTACTAAAAGGCTGATTTATGCAATAATTCAGTCTGTCTTATTTTCAGAGCTACTTTTTATACATAATTTTATTCTTAAACTTATGCATAAATTTATAAAAATTTGAAATGTTTAAATATCTCTTTTTCAGACTTCCCATTGATAACTATGTCAGACTTCAATAACTATGGGATTCGTCAGGTAGGCGATAGAGTGCGCCTTCCTGGAATAAGTGTAGCTGTTTCTGAAAAGAAAAAAGATGACGGTTCTACTGTCAGGTGGGCTCAGTTGTCCAAATACAATAAGTTCAAAGATGAATATGAGAACTTCTCGATTTTTGCCGATGATCTTGAGCTTCTTGGCTTGAAGATCCCTGACATCCTTTCCTCTCTAAAGGGTGGTGTTTCACATGTATCAGGAACTTAAATCAAAATTCAATGAGTACAAAACTAAAGTAGTTGCTGCAGGTGCAGCAGTTGTATCAACAGTCTCCACAGCAGCCGCAGAAACAAACAGTTCAATTGCAGACGTGGGTCCTATAATTCAGGATGCTGCAACTCTCATGCCTTACATACTGGCTCTTATTATCTCAATAGCTGGTGTCATAATTGGTATGGCTGTAATTAGGTTCGTTACTGGCCTGTTTGATAATATCCTTCAGGGTATGAGGTTCAGATAAGGGTGGATTCATTCACTCTTTTTCTTTCTTTTTCGAGGTGTAAAATATGGCTAAATCTAGTCTAGTAAAGTATCGTGTTTTGCGACCTAAGAAAGCTTCTAAGCCTAGTGGGAAGCCTGTTTCTTTTTCTTCTGCTTTGCGTTCTAAAGTGAAACGCAAGAGTCAGAAAAATAGTAAATGGTCTTCATTTGGTCGCTTTAATTCTCTCTATTCACGTAAATGAAATTAAAATCTTGAGGTGTCCGTATGAGGTTAATATCATTATTTGCTTTGCTCTTAGTTTGTTGTTCCCCTGTGGTTTCTGCGGGTTCTGTTACCTTTACGGACCCTCTTGACTCCTATGTCTATACTGTTTATGATGCAAATGGAACTTACATAGGCGATTTCAACACAACAGAAACACTTCTACTTGAGTCTGGTTTAAACTATCAGATTTTTGTGAAACCAAATACAGTTTCTTTAATTACTGATCCTATAGAGGGTGCTCGCTGGACTATGGCTTATATTCCTGTTGTCTTTGCGTTAATGCTTGTCTCTCTTATTGTCATTGGTCTTGTGCTGATCTATCGTAAGGGTGTGAGATTATAAAACAAATATTATTTATTGCATTGCTTTTGATGTCTATTTCTCTGACAAGTGCAACATCGATTCCTGCATCTGGTTTTGGATTATCGTCTATTACATTTGTATCCGATTATGACGGTGTGAATTTTTTAATAGGTGGTGCTTCAGATGAATATACAGGTACAGAAGTGAAGGTTTATTATGTCGAGGAAGAGTCCAGTACCTTACTAATTTATAATGGAACTGTTAATGCTGCCTGCATGTTGTCAGACGGTACTATTGTATTTGATGATAATACAGGTGTAATCTGGCATAAGTCGATTTCAAGTCCGATTGATTTATATTCTTTGCAAAATGACCCGACTCCCTCTGGCAAACTTACAACATTAGCAGACACACAAGTTACTGAAATTAAGCCCGATTCTTCAGATAATCTCTATGTTTGTGTGAACAACATGGCAGGCTCTGATGGTCAGGTGTTCCTATTGGCTGCACCTTATTATTCAAAGTCGTTGTTATTTGAAAGAATATCTGGCAACTATGCAATTTATACAGTGGGGATGCATCCAGACGGCATAATTTACGATGATTCTTATCCATATACCGCAACAACTCCAAAATATATTCGTTTATTCTCGGATGGATCCTCATCTACAAAATATACTTCTTCATCTACCAGTACTCCTATGCAAACACTTGGAATAGCCGTTGCGTCAAACGGGGATGTCTATTATACTATGGAAAAAGACCTAATGCGTCTTAATTATTCCAATTCGTGGTCATCCTCTACAATTGATACTTTATCCAGTCGGTCAGCTGGTATTGTTCTGCTATCGAACGGTGTAATCTATGCTGAAGATGCCGATAATATGGTAACGTATACATCAGATGGTTTATATGGTGGGTATTTTTATGCTAATTATACATCACCCGTAAATGATTCGTCTGATTCATCTTCAGACAATCCCCTGTTATTAGATTTAGATGGAGATGGGGAATTTACCCAGGACGATGCAAAACAATTGTCACTTACGTTAGGTCCTCTCATGTGGATCCTAATGTTCATGGTCTTTTTCATGGTTGCTTTAGGATCTCGCAGGTGAGTAAATGAAACAAATTCTATTAGTTCTACTTGCAATAGCTTTGTTATTGCTCCCTGCATCTGCTGAAACATTAACCTTTGAAGATACCGCAGGCCATGATTATTATGGTATCTGTGCAGATGTGACTGATTATAAACCTACAGGTCTTGTTTATGGGTTTTCTCCTTTAGATTCAGATGAGAATTATATTCCAAACTCAAACTATGATACTTTTTTGACTTCATCAGATGATGTTTATGAGTATCTTGATTTTCATTTTAAGTCAAATAGTTCGTTTGAACTTCCTGTTACTTTTTGGTATACTGAAGGTCAGCGTGATTTAATTTTTTCTGTTGATTTTGAAGAAAATCCGTCCTGGCTTTTTTTCTTTACTGACTCTATGACATATGAAATAAAGGATAATAATTCAAATGTTCTTGTTTCAAAAACATATAGTTCTTTACATACCAATTATGCTCGATTTACCGTAACACCTAATGAACTTCAAGTATCGCGTATTGATCGGAGCTTTTTAAATCAATATACAACAGGTGCTTCTGTAAATCTTACTATGTCTCCGCTTACTGCGGTTACTTTTGATTTAACAGAAATTAATAACAATGCATCTTCATACTGTGTTGTAAAAGTAGTAGATGATGAACTTACTCAGGAAGGGGAAGAGCTTCCAGGTTGGATTCAGTGGCTCTATAATAGAATTAGCTTTATGGACCCTGATATGGTCCTTTATAATGCTCTTACATATGTTGTTTTCATGTGGGATATTCTATCATTCTTGCTTACATTCATGCTATTTTCCACATGGTCATATTTCATCCTGGCCAATGTTGTAGGCCTATTCTATGGCATTCTTCAATCTAATAGAGGTACTTTTGGAATGATTGAAGGCTATTTCAAAGGAATGTATTATTCATTCCTTCTTCCAATTCAGATTTTTAAATTCTTAATTAATTTAATTATTTCACTTGCAAATGCAATATTACCACTATGAAGAGGTGAACTAATGGAACGTGTCAAAATGGAACTAAGATTAGATCATGATAAAATAATGTCCGTCCATGGTCGGACTGTAAAGCAGGCTAAAGACAAAATGGAAGCATCCATGAAAATAAAGGGATTGATAGAATGAATTATAGTTTTTCAGGTCTATCTCATTTCTTTAAGGATCTCTTTTCAGCCAGAAGAGCTGATAAGGATAATCGGGTTACTGTCTGGTATCTTGATGTTTCCAACAACCTGCGAAAATACAACGGTGAGTTTTCAGCTTCCTTGGATTGCGTTGAAGTTCCGGCAATAGCAAAAACAGTTTACCTTAATAGGAAAGGTACCTATTTTGACCCAGCGGCAAAACAAAAAGTTATATTTTCATCATATAATCGTGCATCTGCTCTAAGGCCTGACCAATCAGGACAGGATTATTTATCCGGCGAACAGGTTGAAGGTATCCTCAAAGCTGGTCTTTTTGATCGTGTTGTCCGTCCAAACATGACCCTCGCAGTCATAGGTTTCATACTTGGTATAGCCATTACTGCTTTCATCGTTTCAACACTCTTCTTAATAGGGATGATGCTATGAGCTCAAACGTTCCCTTTTCTGATATCCTGCTTCATGACATGCAGGAAAAAGAGGTTCCTGTAGATGACCATGCAATTATCATAAGGGAAAGTATAGAAAAACTCTTCCCGGATGATCCTGATGCCTGGCTCGCAGTTTCAAACCTGAATAATTCTCAAATAGATGAGCTTGCAAAAGTTCTTCTTGTCAAAAAAATGTTCCTTCCTGATACATGTGATTTTATTCTTGATTTTGTCCGTGATTATATCAAGTTAAACGTATCAAAGAATGCACACGGCAGGCATGACATAAGGGATATCTTCCAGGGAACTTTATCCCTGAATCCCTCTGTTCAAGGTAGGTCCTTTACTGAAAGTGTTAAAGGTTTAATCGGGAAATGATACCGTGCAAAATCATAAAGAAAACCTAACTAAAGCAATTGCAGGTCTTGCTTTTGCTTTTGGTTTTATCGGGGTAGCAGTGATTGATTTTAGTTATTCATATCTATCAATTACTCCTGATCCCTATAGGATCGTTGTTTATTCCATAGTGGTATTTCTATCATTTTCAATTTCAATAGAATCTCTCAAGGAGATAAAACAATGTCAGGACGTATCAAAACCGGTAGATTCTCAATAATTGGTGAGTATTCAGCAGGCAAAACCGCCTTAATGACTGCTATTGCCTACCGGGATCATCTTCAAGGTATACCGATCTATTCAAACTATCATCTTGAATTCCCACATACTCGCATAACATCTATTCAACAAATGGATTCTATGCAGTCCGGTACCTTTGTCATGGACGAAGCATGGTATACTTTCGATTCCCGGGCATTTGGTACAAAAACCAACATGAAAGGCTCTGTAATCCTCTCAAAACTTGCAAAACGTGACATGAACGCATATCTTAACATGCAGTCCATGGACCTCTTAGACTCTCGTTTCCGTGACAGAATGCAAGCTATCTTAATCCCCGAAGTCTTTCAAAAAGATGAAACAGGAAAACCCCTCATGTTAGAAGTTCAATCAATTACAAAAGATAAATGGGGTTTCTATAATTTCATGCCTAAATCTTATTACTTTGATGTCTCGCAGGTTTTGAACCTCTATGATACATCTGAAGAACTTGACCCATTAACTTAATTTACCGTCTGCCGCACCGACATCATGGCAAGCGACAAACCGCCCGCCTGATGGCGGCGGCAGGTAACTACCCAAAACTGAATTAAAAATTAGAGTACAATTTTAATTAAAATATTCTCTGCTTTTCTGGAATTTTTTCATATAACTGATATAAAGCTCAGTATATTTAGCATCTTCAAGAGGTATCCAATATAAATTATCTGGTTTTTCTGGACTTCCACCCAGTCCAATAAGAACAAAAACAGGTGCTTCTCTTTCTCTGTCGAAATCCTGATATCTTTTCAATTGTTCTTTATTTGTCCAGGTAATTTTATTTTCAAATGCATAAGACCTATATTTACATTCAATATAGAATTCATCACCACTTAAATTATGTCGAATTAAAAGATCAGGTCTTGTATCTGCTTCAACATACCTGTTATGTTTTCTCATACTATCTGTGGTCCATTCCACAATAGTAAACTTATTTTCAGGAAATAGATTAACAACAAATTTTTCAAAATCATCTCCCTTTTTAATATTTTCTTCATTCTTTGAAGATTCATAATAAACAGGGGGTTTTTTATTGTTTACATCGACAATTAAAAAATTATAATAAATGTGTCTTCCAATTACAAAAGCACCTAAAAAAAACATTATCATTATTAGATATTGCCAATAGTTTTCTAGTATATATCCTACAATACTCATTATTGCAAAAATTGCTAAAATCAATCCTAATGCTCTATAAATAAATTCATTCTCTTTTTTATTTGAATGATATTTTCTTTTTTTAGGATAATATTTTTTTGAGATACTTTCACCTAAATATAAATATCATATTATATTTCTTAAAATTTTCGCAACTTCCAGATCATTCTCTACAAGATGAAGTCCAGAACCCTTGTAATAGATGAAGTTTGGTGCACCTGCGAGGTTATTGAGGGACGTTACTAATACCAATACAGTTAAATAATATTATTATTTTATATAAATAAGATGGAACTCACCGTGGGCGTAATAGAAGCAGGTGTAGCAATTTTAACTATAGTGGCTGGACTTATATTGTTTATAGTGCAATATGAATCAAGGTTATCTAAAATGGAAACAAAGCTTGAACCAGTTTTACAATTAGAACCGAGGCTCATTTCAGTTGAACAAGAAGTAAAATCACTAGACATTATGAAAAATATTATTTCTGAAGTAGGTAGTGAAAGAGTCCAAAAAGTGTTCAAGGAGAAAAAAGAATGAAGCTTTCACCAAATGAGTTTGAAAGGATGGAATATCTATTAGGTAAATCCAATTACTCAAACCTTGCTCCTACAGAACAAATGGAATTAAAGAGATTAATTGTAAAAGATCAACCATCTGCTCAAAATGATTCTCTTGATGAATTAATCAAACTTGGATTAATTTTAGTCGGAATGTACCTTTTGGCAAAAGCTCTTGAATAGTTGAAGAACTGCCCGTTCCCAAAGATAACCTAACTCCCTGCTACGTTCTAATTCCTTAATACTTCCGCATCATATAACAAAATAAAATCGATAACTACACATCCTTTCAGAATGCCGGCTACTGTGCCTAGGCAAAAACCAGCGATTCAAGCGCCCGCCTTTGGCAGCGCATAGGCAGAGTTTCAATATAGTGCTTATTATGGTTGGATTTAAATATCAGATAGAGGTAAGCCAATTTCAACAGATGTAATATTGTGATTTTCAACAGTTATCCAATATGGATTCATGATAGTTTCTCTACTTTCTCCTGTAAAATCGTAATAGGAAAATTCAATTTGAATATGATAAATATCATCAGACACTTCATTTAAATTATTAAGGGATAAATCAATACTTGTATATTCCCCAGGTTTTATAATCTGATTTTCCTCATTCATAGGAATAATAGCTATTGGATCTGCGTTTCCCTCAAAAGTTACCTTTGCATTAACCAAATACGCAGGATAAGCTGCGTATTGATTGTTAAGCAAAGCCATCGAAATTGTAGTGTTATTAAACTTTAAAGAACTCACCTTTAAGGTAGATTCAGCAATCATTTTTTGATATTCAAGAGCTTCATCAGATTTTTCATTAGCGGTATAAGCTGTTATACATGCAATAATTGTTAATAGTATCATAAATACTGCAAAAACAATTTCTAGTTTTTGATATCTAGTTAGTTTGTCACTGCTTTGGTCATCTTTTACTACATGCATAAAATATACTTATGCAGTTAGATTGGATATAACTTTTTTTATTCTATCACACCCCTCAACACCTTAGCAACTTCCGGATCCTTCTCAACAAGCTCCATCAAGGCCATAGAGATATCTGATCTTCTCTTTTCAATACTCTTAGATGCTTCAATGGTCAGAGCCATCCCACAGGAAGAACAAAAATCACAAGTAGGACCATTCATGGTCTTACATCTCGTACAAATAACAGGCTTTAAAGTCTTGCTTTCATCTTCCTCTTTGATAATACCGGCCATCTTAAGCAGTGGTTCATCCAACTGCTTACCTGACATATGAATATAGATTTCCGGCATATCTGAGCCGTGTATCCATCCTAAATGGTCTTCCATCTGTGCCTGTGTCAGATGTTCTGCTAATTCCGTTGCTCTTGAATGCCTGAATAAATGATTAAAAACCCGCTTCTCAATATTAGCTCTCTCGGCCAATCTAATAATGGCTCTTCTAATAGAATCATATTTCATCTGAGCACCATAATTCTTAGTTCCCAGGTTGATCCATAAATATGCATTCGGGTTATTTTTATCCGGATGGTCGTTTATCCATTCAGCCAGATATGGAGCAGAGAACACAAGCCTTACTCTTCTCATGCCTGTCTTACCGTCCTCTTTCCCAACCATCACAACTACACCGTACTGGTCAAAGATCACATGCTTAAGTTTGAGGTTCCCACTCTCACCAACTCTTGCTCCTCCATCATACCAACATGCAGCCATAGCTCTATCTCTGGAATTGCGGGCAACCTCTATCATCCGCATAACTTCTTCTTGATTCAGAAGTTCTTCAGGTAACTTCTTAGTGTTCTTCTGCATCTTCAAGGATATCCACTTAGTAAGTGGGTGTTCCTCTTCATCCCCGTTCATCCACTTGTAGAACCGCTTCAGACACTGTTTATAGTCTTTTTTAGTCCATGCTGCCTTTTTGGACCTCTCAACAGATGCAACATATCTCTCAATATCATCTTTAGTTGCATCTTCAAAATCTATTCCCAATTCCCTAGAAATGATATTAATTTGTGACAAATACTTTAAAACACGAACTGTAGTTAATCCCTTAGCGAAAAGATAATTCTCAAATCTAAAAATATTTGCTTTATTCTTCTCAGAATATTCTGCCTCTCTTATTCGCTTTTCTACTCTTTTCAGGTTCTTTTCGTGGTCGTAAATACTCATACTCTCACAACTAGTTTACTTTTAAAAAACATTGACCTAGCAAAGTGAAAGTAATAGTTTGAAAATACCTGTCGGCTTTAGAATTAGAAAAAAGAGCCTCTGGAGGGATTTTTACCTAAAGGTTATAAGCCCCCACTACAATTATGGTATATGGCACTCTACAACCAAAAGCTCGAAACAAGGATATCTGGACTAAATGGAAAGCTATCTGATACAAATATCCAGCTTATAAAAAAATTTGTCAGACAATGTGATATTGAAGGCATGACAGACTTCAGGAAAATGAAGTATGTTAGCACGTTGAAGCAAATTGCTCTTATAATGAATGATAAACCATTAAATGAAGCAACTAAAACTGACATAGAAGATGTGCTTATTGCTGTTAGGAAAAGAACGGAAAGTGAAGATACAAGACACGATTATGCAGTTACATTAAAGAAATTTTATCGATGGTTAAACAATGGTAAAGAACCCGAAATAATTGAATTCTTTAAGGCAACAAAGAAAAGTAAGGGGCGCAAGTTGCCTGAAGAGCTGCTTACAGAAGATGATGTCAACAAAATGATTGGTGCAACGCGCAACACAAGAGACCAAGCTCTTATAGCTATTTTATGGGATTCAGGTTGTCGAATTGGTGAGATTGGCAACTTAAAAATAAAACATATAATGCATGCTGATGAAGGCATGAAGATCAGGGTTGATGGTAAAACCGGACATCGTACTGTACTTCTTTTTTATTCGGTTCGTCTTCTGATGGCTTGGCTTGAACAGCATCCAGAAAGGGATAATCCAGATGCGCCACTTTGGTGGAATTTTGATAGAAATAAAGCTAACACTTCTACCATGATAGGTTATGCCGCTATTGCTAAGCAGCTCAAAAAAATAGCCAAAAATGCAGGTGTAAACAAAAGAATTCATGCTCACTTATTCAGGCATAGTCGAGCTACATTTATGGCCAATCATTTAACAGAGGCACAGATGAATGCTTATTTTGGATGGGTGCAAGGTTCAGATGTTCCATCAGTATATGTTCACCTATCTGGACGTGATGTCGATACTGCTGTACTGAAAGCAAACGGTGTTGAAATCGAAGAAGAAGAGAATAAGCCAAAAGTGCACAAGTGCCCCAGGTGCAAGACACTTAACACTCCAAACAACATGTTCTGCTACAAGTGTGGTTCAGTGTTAACACTAAAAACTGCACTTGAAATAGAAGAGAAATCACAACCACTAGAAGATTCAATATCCAAGTTAATGGAATCAAAACTCAATGACTTGGTTGAGGCAAGGGTCAATGATATATTGCAGAATATAAAGATTTGAGATACAAAAACGTGACTGTTTTTATTAAATTTCGATAGTCTTATATGATAAAAGTTACAAGTTTTCCTTGCAAAAAAGAGATTTTATGGACAAAAAGGAAAATACCATAAAAGAAAAATGCCAGAGGCAAAAGACCCAGACGCAGAAGCTAAAAATCAAAACACAAAGGTAAGCTCGGACGCAGAGGCAAAGATCCCAGACGCAGAAGCAAAAAAACCAATACACAAAGATAAGCTCAGACGCAGAGGCAAAGATCCCAGATGCAAACAAAATAACAAACAAAATAACAAACAAAATCCTAAGCTCCTGAAAGTGCATCGTAAGATGCACACTTTTTTGCTAAACAAATAGGAGTGTTTAGCATTAATTTTCAATTAGATAATAACAATAAGTATAGTTCTGACACTAGTTATTCTGAACAGCTTGATGATGAATTTTTAAACCATTTGTCTCCCTCTAAAAAATTGATGCTTAAAATCAATAAGCTCGCAAAAGAAAAGGTAGATGAGCTTCTTGAACCGGTAAAACGAGGAGAGATGACGCTGGATGAGCTCAAAAGGTCAAGGGGTTTGATCTAATGGGAAAAACAGAATATCGTATCAGGGAAAATGGTGGCCGTCTGAGTATAACATTACCTCAAAAAGTTGCACTTTATTTGGACATTCTGGATCAAGATGGCAATTTAATAATCGAATGCATCAAATATGAAGTCGATAGGGATGAAAACGGACCATACGCAATCATCCGACCTTATGAGCCTAACAAAGGTCATTTAATAAACGACTGAAAGTAGCAGGACTTCAAAATAAGCTCTTTCAAACATGGTTCATAAGTTCTCCGAACCCGTCACCCATGAGTTCGGCTGTTATTTCCATATAACAGACCTGGACTTCTATTATACAGTTGTCAGTTACTTCTCTAACAACGTAACCGATAGCTATAATCATCACATCAAGATAGGTGACCGTAACTTCAAATTCTGGTCCAAGCAAGGCGGCCTCTACAATCCCAAAACAAAGAAACTCGCCTTTGAATACATGCTCCAATGGACCGATAAAGAAGGAGCATCAAAATGCACCTACACCATAAAACCCCTATTTGGAGCAGGTACAAAGACAAAAACAGGAAAGATCCTTAACCTTCCTTCAGTAGGAACTCAAATACATATCCAGTCCTCTTATATCGATCTTGACGAACACTTTGACATCATTTTTGAACTCATGGACTTTTTGGGAGCATCACGCTTCCAGCACATGATAGACCGCTCAAGGTCCACAATATACCAGATGGCCAGACACATCCGTTATCATGAAAGACATGAGCATGACCTGGTAACAATGCTCCAGGCAATAGAATATGAATCCTCCATGCGTGGAGACTCAAAGCTCATCAAAAATCTAAGGTCCGGTAAATATGACATGTATAAACTGGATAATCCCGACTTCTCCACCTGCAAAATAAAAACAGAATATCAGCACAGCGTTAAATCATACCGTATAATAAACTTCCTGGACCGCAGGCCAGAAGATCCCCTAAGACACCCAAAACTCGAAGTCTTCCTGAAATCTGATTCAAAACAAAACCCCTCTATCAATGACTTCCTCTCCCTGAAAAAAGACCTCGATAAACTCCTGTTCTCCCTTCTTAACTTCATCTCTCCCATAGAATACGTGTCAGACAATTACTTTGATGCCGAAAAGGTCTTTGAATATCGCTATAATCTCCCAAAATGGGATTATAATAATCAATCTTCCAAAAATGAAAACATAGACCTGGGCGAGAACCTCAAAGCCGTTAAAGCTCTTGCCTATGTCGCTCTCCAATCCGAAGGCTGCGCAGACTTCCGAGACATCCAGGAACAAACAGAAATCCCCGAGCGTTCCCTCTGGCGCTACATCAATTTCTGGAAATCCGAAGGCATCCTAGACACAGCCCGCGAACACTGCACAAAGGTATTCTTCAAAACCAAACACCTATGGGAAAATACAAAAGAGCCTCTAATCAACTTCTGTTCAGCCTTTAACATAGGCTTCAAAAAAGTATTCGGTCATGTATTCGTGGATTCCGGTGTTATTCGTCCTTTCAAGGAACGTAATAAGAATCTGAAGCCAATTAAACCCAGACATCTACCAGACCTAGAACCTATTATAGTAGACACCTATCAGCAAGGAAAGAAGATATCAAAAAAACTCAAAGAGCTTGGTATTACTCGTAAGATTGCTGTAAGGTCTAATCACAACACAGTGAGATATAGCAGGGTCTTCAGTTAACTTGGATAGCCGAAGGTATAGATTATTTTTATATTTTTGTACGTACAATGCATAAAATAAGACCATAGTCAAAAATACTATGAAGTGTTATCTCCATTCTGACAAAATAGGAGTTGATATTATAGGCAAAATTGGACGAAATGACCCTTGCAAATGTGGCAGTGGAAATAAATACAAAAAATGTTGCATGCAAAAAGATATTGAAGAAAGAATGAATCCTACTCTTGAATGTGGATTATGTTCCACGAAAATGCGTGACCCCGATGTTTATTCCACTACAACTCTTGTATGTTCTTTTTTGGATCATCGAATAGGGACTAAAGTGCCTTTCTGTTCTTATGAATGCGATTTAGCTTTTACACTTCGACAACATTTAGCTGAAAATGATGACCTGAATGTACAGGAAGTAATAACAAATCTTGAAATATCAGAGGACTGGAGCAATAATGATGTTAGGCTTGCGATTGATAAGCTAATTGCTCATGATGACAATCTAATAAAAGGAGCTCTAGTTGAATATTTGGACTATGCTAAAGAACATAGTCTTCTCTCAGAATAGTAACAGCAACAAAAAAATTGTATCAAATCGTCACTTTTAAAATAAATGTAAAATCATTTCGGAAGTACTATATATGGGTATTATGTTTAATAAATAGTTGAAATAAGGAACAATCTGCATAAACATCCCATGAGTTTCTACACAAATAGAATAGGTGTCATTAGATGGATATTAACGAAAAAACAATTGCTAGGCATTTATTTCAAAATAAAATCCTAAAAGCTGATGGCCAAGCATTTGAAGATTTATTCAGTGCAATTATGAATTATGCAGAACCAGATTTTCAACAGATTAAACCATGGGGAAATATTGGAGACCGAAAAAATGATGGATACATTAAATCCAAGGGCATTTTTTTTCAAGTATTTGCTCCTGAAGACATTGAGAAATCGTATACAAGTCTTGTCAGCAAGCTAAAAACTGATTTTGCCGGTCTAAAAACACATTGGTCTCCTATTAATGAATTTTATTTTGTTGTTAATGACAAAAACAAAGGTGTTAATCCAGATTCTGAAAAATTAATTCAAGAAATTAAAACATCTCACAAACTCAAAAAAGCAGGATTTTGGACTGCGAGAAAGCTTGAAAATATACTTTTTGAACTAGAAGATGACCAAATTTTGGTTATAACTGGATTTTTTCCAGATCCGGCTAGCATAAAATATTTGGACTATTCAATCCTAGCTGAGGTAATATCACATATCATGAAATTACCTTTGCCAAAAGACGATGAACCTGAAATCAGATATCCAGATTGGGATGACAAAATTGAGTTTAACAATCTATCTGAACATGTAGCTACATATCTCAATAATGGATGTATTCAGTTAAGTTCTTTAAATAAGTACTTAAAAAATAACAGTGATTTTCTCGTAGATTCTTTACGAGACAAGATGAACGAAATATATATTCAAGAAAAGAAAGATAATTCAGGGGATGAATTATTTTGGGCAATCATCAATTGTGCAAGTCCGAGGCCAGAACAAATATATCAAATCTCAGTTATTGTAATAATGGCAAAGTATTTTGAAACCTGTGATATATTTGAAGAACCTACTCAAGGAGAGATGTAATGATACTTCCAACTAAGCACACAAATTTCTCAGAATCTCTTCTTGGTTTTGGAAGTTACATTTTAAATTCACTAGAATCATCGAAGTCTATTGATAATTTATGGAATCAATATCAATATGACTATCATAAAGACTTATACCATGCAAAACATAGCTTTGACAACCTTTTACTTACAATAGTCTTTCTCTATTCCATAGGTGCCGTTGAAGAGCAGGACGGTGTTGTAAAAAAATGTATTTGTTAAAAGTTTACTCAAATAAAGAAAGTTTCAGAACAGTCACGTTTAATGAAACTGGACTTAGCTTTATTGTTGCTGAACAAGATAATCCTGAGTCTAACGATAAAGGAAAAACCTATAATGGAGTAGGGAAGTCTTTTTTAGTTCGCATAATTCATTTTTGTTTTGGCGCCAATGAAAATGGATACAAAGAATTATGCGAAAAGTTGCCAGACTGGGAGTTCTATGTTGACTTTAAACTTGGAAATAATATATACACTGTCAAAAGAACAACAAATGAACCTAATGGAATGGAATTAAATAATGAATTAATTTCGGTTTCAGCATTTAGGGATGAAATGAATTCTTTGTGTTTTAACATACCGAAGAATATTACAGATATCTCTTTTCGCAGCTTAATTCCTTTTTTTATCCGACCAAAAAGGAACTCATATGTAGCTTTTAATGAACCCGGAAAGGTAGTAAGACCATATCAAACGTTACTTTTCAATTCATTTTTACTTGGATTGGATATATCCTTAATACAAGAAAAAGAAAAAATTAAGAAAGAATTGGATCGTATAACTACTTTAGAGAAAAATTTTAAAAAAGATTCGTTGCTAAAGGATTTTTTTACAGGGAATAAAGATGCTGTTTTAACACTCGTAGACCTTGAAGAGCGTATTCAAAAATTGGAAAATAGTTTAAAGACTTTTGAAGTAGCAGAAAATTATCGAGAAATCCAACTGAAAGCAGATAAAGTAGAGAAAGAGTTATTCACATTAAATAATGACAGTCTACTTTTAGAAAGCAATATAGAGCAGATAAACGAGAGTTTCAATTTTACCCCGGATATTTCAAAAGAAAGTTTATTAAGTGTTTACCAAGAAACAAACATACATTTTTCTGAAAATCTTGTTAAAACATTAGATGACACGAAAATATTCTATGAAAAACTAATATCAAATAGGAAAAGAAGATTAGTTGAGCAGCAAAATAAACTAAGGCTTGAAAAGAAAAATAAAGAAAATAAAATGGAAATTTTACAACGAGAGCTACACCAGCTTATAAGGTATCTTGGAGAGCATCAAGCACTCGATCTTTTTGTCAGTCTGAACAATCAAAAAGCTGAATATGAATTAGAAAGAGATAGCATTAAAAAATACCAAGCTTTGCAAGCTGAATACAAAGCCACAAAAAGAGATATTAAAAAGAAATTTGTGGATTATGCGGAAATTGCAGACCAATATTTAGAAGGTGTTGAGAGTGAAATTAATGTACTGCGAGATTATTTTAGAAGTCTTGCTAAAACGTTCTATCCAGATAGCATAGCAGGTATTACAATAGAATCAAATAGTGGAGTAAATCAATTAAGGTTTAATATTGATGCAAAAATTGAGTCAGATGCTTCTGATGGTATAAATCATGTCAAGATTTTTTGCTATGATTTAACAATCCTATTTGAAGGTCATAATCATAACATCGATTTTATTTTCCATGACAGTAGACTATTTTCTGATACTGACGAGAGACAAACATCTGATATGTTCAAACTAATATACGATAAATTCTCAAATTCTGGTAAGCAATATATAGCAACCGTAAATCAAAATCAGCTTGATGAAATCAAAAAACAATTAACTGATGAAGAATTTGATGAGATCATCACAAAAAACAAAGTATTAACTTTAACTGATAAATCAGATGATTGCAAATTACTAGGAATCAATGTTGATATACGAGAAGAATAAAACCAAATATAGTCCCTTTTCAAATGTTGATTTTCTTCATGCTTTCTATCTTAAAATATTTTTATCCCTGCACAGCTTCCATTGGACTAAGTCTATACTGTGGTACTGTAAAAACCAGTATTTCTTTTTCTTTAACAATCCCTTGCTATCGTTTTTACAAAACAGCACTTCAATTAAAAAATCCAACCTACCCAGCACTCGCGCCGCTTCGCGGCGCCCGTGGCTTTTTTCCTATGTTCCCTTAGGTACACGATTAAGGCGTGTGTGCCACAGTTGGCCTGCAACCCGATTTTTCGTATGATTTTTACAGTTTGAATTTCCAATTGAAACTGAGGATTCAGTATAATCAATGGATAAAAATTCTAACTCTATAAAAAATAAAAGGGTTATTTGATTTCCTCTAATTTCTCTTCAACTCTTTCTTTATCAAAATTAGCGAATATATCTTCAGGATTAACTTCTAAATCCTTGTTGTAACATTTGATTGCTTCGTTGTAACATTCAACAGCCTCATTCTGTTTTCCCAGAGAGAGAAGTGAATCTCCTTTATTTCTCCATATAATTCCATTATCCGAGTTGATAGAAAGTGCCATGTCAAAACATTTCACTGCTTCTTCATTCTGATTGATATGCTGTAAACTTGATCCTTTTGATGCCCAAACATAACAATCATCTGGATTAATCTCCAACATTTTATCATAAGCTTCAATTGCTTTTTTGGGTTGATTAAGACTAATATCATATGCCATTCCTGCAATTCTTAACCATCTAACATCATCGCTATTGCTTAGTATCACATCATAACACTTGGTTGCTTCTTCCTTCTTATCGAGATTAATGTAGGTTAGTCCTTTTCCTGACCATGCTGCTTCGCTGCTCGGATCAATATCCAATGCTTGATTATAATATTCTAGTGCAGTATTATACCTACCATAGTCTCTCTGCTCATTTGCACTTTCAATTAATTGATCGACTTCACTAGCTTCCTTATCAATACAGCCTGCAAACACTGTTAGAAATATTCCGAAAAGCAGGATAAATAGTATCGTTATGTTTTGATTTTTCATAAATATTTCATGTTCCTATTTGACATATCTATTTCTATTATATTGTTTAATCTAACTTTTTTACCAAGTCCCTTTAATATTACTTCTTATCTTTTGATTAACATGAAAATCAAACTCTTAGTAGTACTCATTTTGATATCATTCACTCTTGGTTGCATCTCCGAAGACACAGAACAAACTATCAAGGAGATAGCAGAAGAGATCGAGCAAATTGAACAAATCGATGTTCAGCCTACAGAAGATATCCAGCCGAAAGTACTGGATGAAGAAATAAACACATCTCCATTACCAGATGAAACTCTAAGAATAGGATCCTTTAATATTCAGGTATTTGGAGTCTCAAAAGCTGATAAACCGGAAGTAATGGCAGTCCTTGCAAACATCACCAGGACCTACGACATAATGGCCATCCAGGAAATAAGGGATAAGTCACAAACAGCCCTTCCTGAACTGGTAGAACTTGTAAATTCTGATGGTTCAAACTATGAATTTGTTGTCAGCGAAAGGATGGGAAGGACCACAAGCAAAGAACAATACGCCTACGTTTACAACACCGACACGATATTAATTACAAGTGAAGCATTGCCCTACCCTGAACCAGAAGGAACAGACCCGTTCCACAGGCAACCTTACATAGCATCTTTCAGAGCGGTCAATGGCAATTATGATGCTGTTCTAATAGTGGTCCACACAGATCCTGATGAGGCCACCGAAGAAATAAATGCCCTGGATGAAGCCCTTGCACACGCACAGAACGTCTACCCGGATGAACAGGATTTCATTATCCTGGGAGATCTTAATGCAGATGGTTCGTATTTCGATGAAGACTCAAGCTCAGACCTCGATGACTACTATTGGGTGATCGATGACACCCAGGACACCACCACAAAAACAACTGAATACACCTATGACAGGATTATCCTGACAGATCACAGTGACTTCACAGGAGATTTCGGGGTTTTCAGATATGACCTGGAATACAACTTAACATATGATGAAACTGTGGCAGTATCAGACCATTATCCAGTGTATGCAGAGTTCAATATTAGTGGAGATGGAGATTGATAATAATTTCCAAAATGTACCTTTTATATATGTTATTAATATAAACATGTACATATACTGTGGGTCAAACATGCCTCACATTTTTATTACTTTTGAAAAGTACGCATGTTTTATGATTAAAACGTAATCCTGTGCCATGTACACAATTATGCTAAATATGGTCATGTCCATTAATAGCATGTACATGCCTCCATATATTTGGAGGTAAAAACCATAGAAAACAAAGTTAAGTTAGGACCTATCGAGGGCACAGGCATTTGTACTGTGCTATCAGCAGGTTTAATCGTTTCCGCGTTATTAAACCTAGATACCAGCATTTTTGCAATGTGCCTAATGCTAACAGTGACTGCGCCCTCATCCAAGAGTCGATAAGTAGAGGTATTAATACCTCTATATTTTATAGGAGTATTTAATATATAAATCAAATGCTCAATACAAGTAAGCATCAGAAATCCTAATCACTTAATAAATAGTGGGGTTTCCTCGAAACCCCACAGTATGCGCAGCATACTCTCAATTCACTCCATCCCCACAAAATCCCGTAACAAAAGCAATATCATTTACGGAGTGGGGCTGACAAGCCCTGCCCCCGTAGTAAACGGTATGTGTGTGGCTGCAAGCCACACTTTTATTATTCAAGTGTTGCAGGTAATCTCAATCTCTGCGTGAGTGTGTCTGCCACCAGGCGCACTGACGCATCAACCTTGTTTGGAGGAACGCTTCGCGTGCGATACGGTCCGGTCAATATACTTGAAGCTATTCATTTGTCTAAACCAAGTTTCTCAAGCCGCTTCTTTATAGCACCAGGGCTTCTTCCATACTTCTTGGCCAGCTCACTAACCTTCTTACCACTCGAATAGTCATTGATCAACCTCAGTTCATCAGTTCTGTTCCAGGGCTCATAGGCTTTCAAATTCTTTTCTTGAGCTTTTTCAATCAAAGAGCTTTTCTTGTCACTTGGTTCGCTCTCAGGCTTTAATTCTTCTTCAACTGGATTTTCAGAAATCGAATTATAGCAAGATTTTAGTTCCTTAAAAATTGGTCCTCCATTCTTATCATGAGAATGAATGATTAGTTTTTCAGAAGCACGAGTCATTCCTACGTATAGCAACTTTTTATCCTTGACCTTATCAACATCCATTAAGATACAAACCTTAGTTTCAATACCCTTGGCAGAATGATATGTCACCAAATTGATCTTGTCTTCTACTAGGTCTTTTGAAGCAATTGCATTCATCTTCAATTTTTCAGTCAAATGCTCATACGTTTTGTCCCGAAGCCAAACACTCGGAAACAAAACCAAAATATCTTCTGGATTGTAATTTTCTTTTTCCAGCAGACCATTTAACAATGAATTTGTCTCTTTAAAGCTTCCAGTAACAAACTTGACATTATCATCTGTGTTGAAATTGCAGCATATTCCATCTCTACCTTCATAGAAAGTTTCCACTTCCCTTTTATTATCTGGGTCTGTTACCAAATACTCCAAAGCTAAATTTACATGCCTGCTACCTGAACGATAGGAGTTCTTCAGAAGTTTTGAGTGGCCTGCAATATTTATTCCCAGGCTTTTCCAATTATGCGTTGAAGGATTGTAGATGCTCTGAAGTCTATCCCCTGCTAAAAAAATATTCTCGCTAAGTTGATTATTATATTCATGTTTATTACATAACAATAAACAAAGCTTCATCCAACTATCGCGAAAATCCTGATATTCGTCGATTAGAATTGCATCATAGGTAGGCTTTGCATTTTCAATAGCCTTGAACGGGACAATTTCATCCCAATAGTTCTCAGGTACAGGATTGGGAACATTGCCAATATCAGCAACGTATTTTGCTAAACCATGGAAAGTGGAAACTTCTATATTCTGGTATTTTACACCCATACTTTCGAGATCATCATGAAGAGATTCTATTTTACTTGATAACTTTGAATTCAATGAATTTGTGTAGGTCAGAATTTTAATTTTCCAATCTGGATGTTCTCTAGCAAGGAAAACTGCTCTAGCTAAAAGAATAACTGTTTTGCCACTTCCAGGAATACCTGAGACCATGTAATGCCCATACGGAACCCTTCTAGCAAATTTTTCCTGCTCTATATCAAGAGTCTTAATTATGCTGTTTTCCCCAGATTCCTTTTTGCTATATTCCCAAATCTCTTTTTGCAATAGCTTTACTTTAATTTCAGGGAAAAAGATGCTCCTTATCAACGATAGATCGTTTTCATTGATCTGTTGAAGTTCCTCACTAAAAAGATCGTTAACTGTCAAGTCAGTTATTTTCTCAGAAGTAATGCATTTTGATGGAGGTTGATAAAAACAACTATCAAGCTCTTGAAGCTCATTTGCTTTAAGATTGGTTAAGATCAAATTTGAATATAGGCCGTATTTTAGTTTGTACTTATCGTTAACTAATGTCCCATGGTTCTGTAATTTGCTCTTTGCGGCATTGAAGTATTCATTTGTCCTATTGATTGGATTTTCTCTTGAAGTTTCATTGATAATGGCAGTCTTCTGATTTATCGTATCGAGATCTTCCCATCTCCAATCTTTGACTTCAATTATCGAAACACCTTTGCATTCATCAATAAGAACAAAATCAGGAATTAGATGTTTAATTCGAGGCTCATAATAAAGATAAGCGTTCCAGCTAACATCTTTGTATATTTGAATTATTTTGTTCGCAATCCTTTTTTCCCCATTGGTCAATTTTGATTGATCGGCCTGCTTCATCACATGTAAACCCAATTTTCTATTCTCCTTACATTATCAATATGTATATATGAATTACAACTGTCCTTATATATATTTTTTTAAATATTTTTATTGTCTGCTATATAGAATATATAGTTATTTACTATCCGTTTGGATTTCAATATCGTAGATTTAAGCCAATGAATACAGTGGCGCATTGACGCACCAACCATCTTTAAAGGACAGAGTTGCGCAGTAATTCTGTCCGTCAAATACCAAACTCCCCTCTAAAAATGATGTGACGAACACTGCGGGCGCAAGTGAGGAACATCCTAACCAAACCCAAAAAACAGACTATTATTTACTTCATCGTAGACAAGTGTGAAAAACAGTATTGTTTTTGTATTACTTTTGTGCCCTCTTTTTATTGAAATTATAAATGTATATATTCATATATTCTAATTTCTGATTGAGGATTTTAAATGTCAAATGAATATAATGAATTTGGAATTAGACAGATAGGCGAAAAAATCCACCTAGCAAATACGTCAGTCTCAATCTCTGAAAAGAAAAAGGATGATGGTTCAAGCGTGAAATGGCTCCAGTTCTCCAAGTTCAACAAGAAATCAAACAGATGGGAGAACTTCACTCTCTTTGGTTCTGATCTGGAAGTGTTGAGTGTTAAGCTTCCTTCAATACTTGAATCTCTGAAAAATGAGATTGCTAGCTAAGTTTCTTTTTTGATGCATTGATTTTCAATGCATCTTTTTTATTTTTTTGGTGATTAATATTTTCTTCGAGTATTGACCATATACTATTCCATATTGAATCTGCTTTATCAGAATGCAAAACAAGTATTATTTCCAAAATAAACAGAGTAAGTAATTGGTAAAAATGTATCACTCTTATCTGTTCATATTCTTCTAGTAAGTAATAGCAAGATACAACTATAGAGTAAACATACCATGGGATTACAAGTTTAATGGATAATCCCAATCCAACCCAGTATTTTTTAAAGAACTCTATACTAATTATCTGTTCGATAGCGAAATCATATACTGAGAAAATCTTTACGTATTGTCCTCCGAACAAAATTATAGGTATTGCTGGAATAGTAATGTAAATGAGCGTATCAAATGAAAATAGAGTGAATATGATAGGAATTTCTTCCATATAATAACGATAAATGTGCCATGACCAAAATATAGAAAATAGGGAGCCGCTAATTATCGTTAAAATTGCATACCCCTTACAATATAATAATGCATATTTCTCCTTCTGGAAGATGAAAAAAAGACTTTCTTTAGAATACTCAACTTGGGATTCAGATGGCAGGAGGTTTTTTTCGAAGATAATTTTTATTTTCTGTATAAGTCGTTTTGCTTTTTCAGTGGGTGCAGTTTCAATGAAATATCTCATACCATCTAGTTCTGTGTTTTTTTGAATCAATTTTTTCAAAGCATACCTCTTGACTAAATAAGCATTAAGCAATGAATAGCAAAAAGCTAATTCATAAGTTTGAATAAGGTGAACAGAGTAATCAGGGTATTCGTAGTTGAAAAAAGTAAGAAGAATTTGTGGATCTAATATAGGTCCCCCCATATCATTTGAAAATGTGATTAAATCTAAAGACATTATCGCCAAATACCAAGACATATAAAGCCCAACAATATAAAAAAAGATGTAAATCAAAAACATCCACGTAATCTTAAATGAAACGTATCTTTTTGAATTGATTTTTCTAAAGAACAAATGAACGCTTAAAGAAATGTAGATATAAAAGGATATGAAAAGCACAATAAACCAGAACAAAAATGGAATGTCCATACCTGCAAAAGAAAATAGAAAGAGTTGATTTATGGATGGATGAATATTGCCCATTGCAAAGAAAGAAATTAACAAGCTGATGAATGAAATCATTAACAACAATTTGCGGTTATAATTTCCAAGATTGAAAACATTACTTATTATTCGAGTTTTTGTCATTTTAGAGGATGTTCTTTTAGGGTTGGAACCTTTAACAATCATATAATATCCTTCAAAAGATATTAACATTCCTCCAACTTCTATGAATACCACGGAAAGAAGACCGAGTGTTTCATCGAGCACATATGAAAGACCCCACAAGATCATAAAATAATAGAAACACACCCATCCTAAGAGAGCAATTTTTGTCTGAAAATTTGTTTCCCTCCATAAACGGGAAAATGTTATTTTTCCCTTTATATCAAAGAATTCATTGTTCATGAAGATTTTAACTAATAATTTTGCTGCCAACACAAAAATAGCAAAAAGCAAAAGAGCATTTGGTAAATAGTTAATACCTAAGGATGAGTCGAGTAAATATGTCAAAATTGCTATCATTAGAAAATATATTATTTCAATTTTCCACCGTGACATGATGTCTATGTCCCCCCATATATTTCATAAAACAATAAGAAATATAAAGTCATCGAAATGAATTTACGCAGAACAATCTAAAAATCACAATGTTTCATTGAACAAAAAAGAAAAAGGGGGCTTTTAACCCCGAGATATCAAGCCCCTGGAGAGATTCGAACCCTCGGCCTGCTGATTACGAATCAGCCGCTATACCGCTAAGCCACAGAGGCAAATGTGAACGACTGTATAACTCTATTTAATCATTTAACCATTTCGCTTATTACCATTGTTGTAGCTTTGAATTTCATTTTGGTATTTTGCTTCTACTTATCTTAACCAATAACTATATTAACTATTTTAGAAAACTTATCTATGTAGGGGTAATTTATTGTGTATGTATAAATTAACAGCATAAGTACAGGGAGAGGGTTTCATGGTCGGTTTAACAAAATCATTAAGCGAAACAGTAGAACTAGTTCAAAATACATTTACTATTGTTGGGAGAAATCCTTCGATTCTCAAGCCTACGATTGCACAGTTTGTTATTGGAATGCTATTGTGGCTACTTGTCATTGGAAGTATTGGAGCAATGTTCATCGTTAAGAACGGGCTTTTTATTCTGCTTTGTATTCTAGTACTTTTCCTTTCACTATTCTTAATTCTATTTTTCTCCTACATCAAAATGTATTATCGGGCTGCTCAGAGCTGGATAGTTTATCATACTTTCAAAGGAGAGAACATTTCCTATAAAGGAGGTCTTTCCAGAGCAAGGAAAAACTTACTTGATATATTTCTTCTTTCATCACTTGAGTTAGTATTTGGTGCTATCTCAAGAAAACTAAAATCAGGATCGCAGCAAAGCGGAGGTCTGTGGTCTTTGCTTAATATGCTTCTTATAATAGCAGGAGCAGCAGTTGAAGAAGGGTGGGATCTAATGGGGAATTACCTTTTGCCAGGTTCAATAATTCCTGAGAAGAATTTGGGTGAAGCAATCTCAGATATCAAAGATATAAAAGAGAATGTTCCCGGTGCTCTGGTAGGAGTATTTGGAATTGACTTTGTAGGTAATACTGTTAAAGGTTACATGACCTTTATAGTAATTATCGGTGTTCTTCTTTCCATGGTAGCGTTTTTCATCACCGAAAATGTTCTTCTGATCTATGTCATATACATGTTAGTACTTCTGGCTATCATAGCCAGTTTCTTTGGTAGGATAGTCATAGACATGGTGAAAACAATATATTTCACAATATTCTATGCTGTACTGACGGCTTCAGATGAGATTCCAGATAGTCTGATGGAAGACGCTACACATTATCTGAACAAGGAGCATTTAGAACATAACTGAAAATAATACTGTAATTTTTCACTTTAAATTACCCTTACTTCAATACACACATTTAACTGGTGAGGGGCATAGGAACGGACTACCCTGCTATCAACAAGTTCGCTTGTCCTACCTGCTTTTTTTGCAGCCTCCTCGATGAGTTTCAGGGAGCTATCGAAAAGGTCGTCCTCGGGGGTGATATCATAATAGTGGATGGTGGCGTTTGGAGCGCACAGTTTTACGGCAGCGTCAAGGAACTCATTGGCGTTGTGGGGCAGGTTCATGATGACGTGGTCGGCCAGCCCGGCAAACTTTTGCGCTTCGAGGTTGGCATCGCCTTCTATTGCTTCCACATTGCTGGTGGAGTTGAGTTCTACGTTGCGGCGCAGGAATTCCACAGCATCAGGGTTCTTGTCTATGGCGATCACTCGGATGTCCTGGCTTTTTTTCGCTATCATGATGCTGTATGGGCCAACACCTGCGAACATGTCTGCTACGGTCTGATCTGCACTGATCTGTGCGAGGATGCGTGAGCGCTCAGTTGCCAGACGGGGTGTGAAGTATGCCCTTTCAAGATCGATGTAGTATTTGCAACCGTATTCCTTGTGTGTGGTAGAGGTCCTGTCCTCTCCTGCAACTACCTTGAACCTGCGGGTTCTGAACTCTCCCTCAACAGGACTCATGGCAGCAAGTACTGTCTTAACATTCTTCTTCACTTTCATGATGGCATCAGCTACCTTTTCAGGCTCTGATACATCATCTTCTATGAGTGCGATATCTCCGACTAGTTCAAAATGCGGTATGTCATCAAGGAGATCTTCAAATCTGAGTTGCCCTTTCTGTTCCTCAAACTCGTGCTCTGTAAGTTCGAACTCTCCGGCCAGGTTCATTAACTGGCTTTCCTGCGGCTCTTCTGTCAGAGGTAGGTACAGATGTTCTCCTTCTGAAATAATGCGTGCAGAATTATCCAGCAGGTCCATTTCCAGCAGTGCTCTACGTAATGGTTCGCCCTCTCTCTTCAAAACCTTGATGCAACTTTTTTTCATGTTCACGTACCTATGATAAACCATGACCCAAACAGGACAAGAAACAGTCCACATGACATCAGTACCCTCTCATAAACCTTTGGGGACATGAGTTTCTTTCCTTTACTGAATGATGTGGAAACAACAGTAAAATAGCCAAGGTCTGCGAACCAGTGTCCTATCACAAACATTGCAGCTGCAAGCAGACTAATCTCAAGCCCGCGCAGCACAAGTGCGCTCCCTGCAGCCAGCCACCACAACCAGAAATACGGATTTGAGGCAGATGTAATTATTCCTGCAAGCACTGGATTTGAGTTCGTAGTTCCATGTTCATGCATTGAGCTTGCTGCGCCCTTTGCATTCCTCATTGTCAGGATGCCGAATACAACAAGGGTGGCTCCTCCAATTATGGATATTGCTATGATCGTATTGTCACTTACTGCTGTGATGCCATATATTATCAGTATGCAGACCAGAAATTCCAGGATTGCATGGCCGATGAAGATCTCAGGGCCTGCTTTCCATCCTTTTTTCAGGGATGTATCTATTGTTGCGAAAAGCATTGGTCCGGGCACAAGCGCACCTGTCATACCCACGACAAATCCGATTGTCAGCATCTCCAGAAGTTCTAACATAGTTTACACTGGTTAATCCTTCAGGTATTAAAAAAGGTTTGCAAAAATGTATAAAAAAGTATGTGGAACAAAGGAAGAGGTGGTACTGTCTCCCTTTGTTTCATTATTTTGTATCTTTGTTCTTAGAGTATGATCTCAATGTCAAGCTCTTCTGCAAGTTCTTTGTACCTGTTACGGATGGTGACTTCTGTCACACCTGCAACATCAGCTACCTCACGTTGTGTGCGGCGCTCGCCACAAAGAATGGATGCAATATAGATAGCTGCTGCAGCTACACCAGTTGGACCACGTCCGCTGGTAAGTTCCTTCTCGGAAGCCTGCCTCAGGATTTCCACACCTCTTGACTGCACTTCACCTTTAAGGTTAAGTCCTGAACAGAATCTCGGGACATAGTCTATTGGTGAGGTTGGCATGAGCTTGAGGGAAAGTTCTCTTGAGATAAAGCGGTATGTTCTGCCGATCTCTTTCCTGCTTACCCTTGATACTTCTCCTATCTCGTCAAGTGTCCTTGGGACACTGCACTGGCGGCATGCTGCATACAATGCTGCTGCTGCAACACCTTCAATGCTTCTTCCACGAATGAGGTTCTTGTCAACTGCTTTCCTGTATACTACGGCGGCAGTCTCACGAACAGTTCTTGGCAGACCAAGAGCTGATGCCATACGATCCAGCTCGGACAATGCGAATGCAAGGTTCCTTTCCGTAGCATTGCTTACTCTTATCCTACGTTGCCATTTTCTTAGCCTGTACAACTGAGCTCTATTCTTTGATGAAATGGATTTACCGTATGAGTCACGGTTTCTCCAGTCTATCATAGTAGAAAGACCTTTGTCGTGGATCGTGTAGGTCATTGGTGCGCCCACACGGGAACGCTTCATTCTCTGGTCATGATCAAAAGCACGCCATTCAGGTCCTTCGTCAACGAACTCTGCGTCAACTACAAGGCCACAGTCTGAACAGACAAGTTCTGCTCTCTCGTAGTCCTGCACAAGGTTGCGGCTGCCACATTCGGGGCACTGGACCTTTGCTTTTTCTACATCCACATTCTTATCTTTTTCTTTACGTGCCTTTATCATTGCACGTATCTTCTCCCTTTCGGAAGTATCGGAATATCGTACCCTTTCAACTTCGACCATTCAAATCACCTTCAATAAACATTTAAGAAATATATTTTATAAGTATATTTTTAGTCATTCACAGCTCACAGCGTAACTACTTATGATCTAATTCAATTCATCATTGAACGTAAACTCGCTCATTTACAAGTTTTTCTAATCCGGTAGCTATAATTCTCTTATCAGGTTTCAGAGTAAAATAGGGCTGGTCAACAGGACCAAATATGCCGGAAACCTTTCCGATGGGCTTAATGGATTTGTCTAGGACAAAAGAGTTAATTCTAGGTAGCTCCTTCATTGACCCAGAAAATTGTTTCTCGTCCCCTCTAACAACGATTTCATTCTGCTTTGAAATATGCAGTATTTGACCTAATCTTTTCATATGTCTTCATTCATTATATTTAGGTTTTGTACTATATGGTACGTTTATGCTATATATACTTATGGTATGCATTTAAATATTTGTTTTTTTCAGTACAAAAGTATATCCATTCTTTTTAGGACCATGTTAATATTTCACAGACCACAACCTTAAAGAGATAAAAAAACAATTGTGGCTCGACTTACAGCACTAATTTGAATTACAATACTTAAATGTCCATCATATATTCTTATGCGTGGAGGAAATTCGGTGGCAGATAATAAATTCGTATATTTTTTCGGGAACGAAGAAACTGAAGGTAAAAATAGTATGAAAGATCTGCTTGGTGGCAAAGGCGCCAACCTTGCAGAGATGGCCAATCTGGGGATCCCTGTTCCACCAGGATTTACCATAACAACTGAGGTTTGTTTACTTTATCTTGATAAGGGGGTTTATCCAACCGAGGTTATTGACCAGATAAATAACGCAATATTAGAGCTTGAAAAGGTAACTGGCAAAAAATTCGGAAACAATGAAAATCCTTTGCTTATTTCAGTCAGATCCGGTGCACGGGTTTCCATGCCTGGTATGATGGATACTGTTCTAAACCTGGGGTTGAATGATGATACTGTGGCAGGCCTGGCAAAGAAGGCTGGCAATGAAAGGTTCGCTTATGACAGCTACCGCAGGTTCCTCACCATGTTTGGTGATGTTGTACTGGATATTGACCATCACAAGTTCGAATCTGTTCTGAGTGCAAAGAAAAAAGAAATCGGTGCAACTCTTGATACGGAGCTTAAGGCAGAGTCTCTTAAAGAGCTCGTTGAGATCTTCAAGAGTATAATAAGAGATGAAACCGGTGATGATTTCCCTCAGGACCCACGCAAGCAACTCCAGATGGCTATTGATGCCGTATTCAACTCATGGAACAATCAGCGTGCGATTACCTACAGACGTCTTAACAGTATCCCAGGTGAATGGGGTACAGCTGTAAATGTACAGTCAATGGTCTATGGTAACATGGGTGAGACGTCAGGTACTGGTGTGGCATTCACAAGAGATCCTGCAAAAGGAGACAAGCGCTTCTTTGGCGAGTATCTGATGAATGCTCAGGGGGAGGATGTCGTTGCAGGTATAAGGACGCCTGAACCAATAGCAACCCTCGAAGAAACAATGCCTGAAGCTTATGCAAAACTTGAAGAGATCTATAAGACACTGGAAAATCACTTCAAGGACATGCAAGACATCGAATTTACTATTGAAGACGGTAAATTATACATGCTTCAGACAAGAGCAGGCAAACGAACTGCAGCTGCAGCTCTGAAAATTGCTGTTGACATGGTCAATGAAGGACTAATTGACAAACGAACAGCTATTATGCGTGTCTCTCCTGAACAGATCGATAATCTTTTACATCCAACTATTGATTCTCAAGCTGAATATGAAGTTCTTGCCACAGGTCTTCCTGCATCCCCGGGAGCTGCTGTTGGTAAAGTCGTTTTTACTGCAGAACATGCTGAAGAAATGGCAAAGAAGAACGAAAAGGTCATTCTTGTCCGTACCGAAACCTCTCCTGAGGATATAGGCGGGATGGATGCTGCGCAGGGAATACTCACTGTTAGAGGGGGTATGACCTCTCATGCAGCTGTTGTTGCAAGAGGTATGGGCAAACCATGTGTTGCCGGATGTGGCGCAATCACTATTGACATGACTAGCTCGACATTTACAGTCTGTGATGTTACTGTGAAGGAAGGGGACTACATTACAGTGGACGGGGCTACTGGTGGTCTAATTATTGGTAAAGTCGATTTGATCACTCCCGGTGTAAGCGGTGAACTTGACATACTGCTTTCATGGGCAGATGAAGTAAGGGACATGGGTGTCAGGACAAACGCAGATACGCCTCATGATGCTAAGGTAGCCAGGGAATTTGGTGCTGAAGGTATTGGACTTTGCAGAACTGAACATATGTTCTTTGGAGAGGATCGTATTCCTGCAGTAAGGGATATGATACTTGCTGAAGATACCAACGTGAGAAAAGCAGCTCTTGATAAGCTCCTTCCGATGCAGAAAGAAGACTTCATAGGTATGTTCAAGGCAATGGAAGGTTATCCTGTAACCATTCGTCTTCTTGATCCGCCTCTGCATGAGTTCCTTCCAAAACACGAAGAGCTCGCAGATAAGTTAAGGGCACTTGAAGCAGAAGGTGGCAGTGCCCAAAGCATGGAAGATATCAAAAAACTGATGGAACGCGTTGACTCTATGGTAGAGACAAATCCGATGTTAGGACACCGTGGTTGCCGTCTTGGTATCACATACCCTGAGATCTATGCAATGCAGGTCCGGGCTATAATGGAAGCTGCATGCGAGATGAAATCCGGGGGAATGGATATAGTTCCTGAAATAATGATTCCTCTGATATCCCACGTTAACGAACTCCGTTCTGCTAAGAAGGATCTTGTTGAAGTTGCAGAAGCCGTGATAGCCAAAAACTGTATTGATTTGGATTATCTTGTAGGCACAATGATCGAACTTCCAAGAGCTGCTCTGACTGCAGACCAGATAGCAAAGGAAGCAGAGTTCTTCTCGTTCGGAACCAACGACCTTACACAGACAACCTTTGGTTTCAGTAGAGATGACGCAGGTAAGTTCCTTCCTTTCTATGTCGATAATTCCATACTTGATAACGATCCGTTTGCAGTCCTTGATCAGGAAGGCGTTGGTGAACTTGTCAGGATAGGTATTGAAAAGGGACGCTCCACACGACCTGATCTTAAGATCGGTATATGTGGTGAACACGGTGGAGAGCCAAGCTCTGTAAAGTTCGGATATAACGTCGGACTGAACTATGTAAGTTGCTCGCCTTTCCGCGTACCAATTGCAAGACTTGCCGCAGCACAGGCTGCAATTGAAAAACAGGATAACTCCTGATTTTTCAATACTTTTTTTTTGATAATCTATAACTGGGTATTTTTCGTATCAACTCATTCTGATAAATGGTAAATAGAATACTCTAAGAGCATAGCTCTTAGAAAAGTAAAGTAAAATAAAAAAAAGGAAGAACAGATTAATATGATCTTGTGATCATATAATCTGCAATTGCCAGAAGTATGGTCTTTGAATCTGAATCCTCAACGACATCAAGAAGCTCTTTACCCTTTGCCACGTAGCCCAGTGCAAGATCTCTTACATAATCTATGGAGCCTGCTTCTTCCAGTTGATGGACAGCCTCATTGATCTCTTCAGTGGTGGCCTTTCCTTTGCCGAATATCTTAAGGTCCACACCATTATTCAGAGCGTGTATGGCTATGAGTGTCTTCTTACCTTCCATAAGGTCACTGCCTCTGACTTTACCCAGTACTTCTTCAGGGGTTGTCATGTCAATGACATCATCATATATCTGGAAAGCTATACCAATTAACCTTCCACACTCATAGAATGCATCGGCAACTTCATCGGATGCACCGCCCAGAATGGCACCTATCTGCAGGGAAGCAGCATAGAGTACTCCGGTTTTCTTCTCGATCATTTCGAGATATTCTTCCTTTGTAACATCCATGCGGTCCTCAAATTCCACATCAAGCCACTGGCCTTCACAGATGTCTCTGCATGTCTTGGAAAGGATGTCGATACATTTAAGGATGCGCTTAGGTTCTCCTGATGCATGTGTCAGTATCTCAAAAGCTTTTGAGTAAAGGGTATCGCCAGCAAGGATAGCTCCTGCCTCTCCCCATTTGACATGGACTGCAGGCATTCCACGGCGTATATCATCCCTGTCCATTATGTCGTCGTGGACGAGTGTGAAATTATGGACCAGTTCAACGGCTACAGCTGCCGGAAGAACTGTTTCAAGGTCCGATCCCACAGCTTCTGCTGCAAGAATGACTGTTGCCGGACGAAGCCTTTTACCTCCTGCATCAGGAAGATATCTGGCTGCCTTATAAAGCTCATATGGCTTGTCGATGGGGAGGTATTCCTCTATTCCCTTATCGACATGTGTTGAGCGTTTTTTAATCTCTTCGATCAAATCCATAATGATCCCTGTCTAAACCAATTACTCTTCCTCAATGTAGAGTTCTTCTCCATTCCTCAGGAGGTGGAGAGTATCTCCGAGTATGTACCCTGCATCTTCTGCCATCTGTATGTATTCACTGTGCATCTGTATAGTTCCGTGTGCAGGAATCACATGTTCGGGTTTAAGCATTCTGAGGAGTTCCCAGTGGTCCTCGCGGTATGCATGTCCTGAAACATGGACATTGTCATATATCCTTGCTCCACGCATCTTCAATTTAGTCTCAAGTGCATAGCGGTTTGCCTGTGTCATTGGATTTGGTATTATATTAGCAGAGAATATGATCCTGTCACCTTTGTCTATCTTGAAAGGTGTGTCTCCACTTGCAATTCTTCCAAGCACAGCGCCAGGTTCTCCCTGATGGCCTGTGACCACTGGCAGGTATTTATCTTTCCCACCTTCCATGATCCTTGCAAGAGCCTTGTCTATCTCCCTGCGGTTACCATATATCTCTACTGATTCAGGAAGATCGATGTATCCCATCTGATGAGCAGTTGCAATGTACCTCTCCATGGACCTGCCCATGAGTACAGGAATCCTTCCCATTTCTTCTGCGAACTTAACAATAGAGTTCATTCGGGCTACATGTGATGCAAAGGTTGTTACGATCATGCCTACATCTGATTCTTCTGTCTCGATAAGTACATCCCTTAGCATTGAATGAGCTATCATCTCAGATGGAGTTTTTCCGTTACGACCGGAATTTGTACTTTCTGTAATAAGTGCAATAACTCCTTCTTCTCCAAGCTGCTTGAGTCTGTCAAAGTCAGGTGCTTCTCCAAGTGTGGGCGTCCTGTCAAGCTTAAAGTCACAAGCGTAGACTATAGCACCACTTACTGTATGGACGACAAGGAAAATGGTATCAATTATGCTGTGCTGGGCATTGACAAATTCGATGGAAATGTCTTTTGTGATCTCCATTGTGCCGCCGGCATTCATTGATATGATGTTGTTCTTTACTCCGAATTTTCTCTCGGATTCTATCTGATGTTTAATGAGGGTTGTCGTATAAGGAGTTCCTATTATAGGGGCTGTGTATCTGTGTGCAAGTTTTGATATTGCACCAATGTGGTCAAGGTGACCGTGTGTGCAGACAATTGCACGTACATTCCCGTTGACTTCCTTCATGATAGTGTCATCAGGAATGGCTCCCATCTCAATAAGTTCAAGCGAGTGCATCTTGTCGATCTCTACGTCCTCGTGTATCTGGACTCTGTCCAGACGAAGGCCCATATCAACGATGATTATGTCATCATTGATCCTGATAGCAGTCATGTTGCGGCCCATTTCATTATAGCCGCCAACTGCAATAATTCCTATTTCAGTCATATGTATTACTCTCTAATTATTATATATATTTTATTCAAATATTCCCTAATTTGATGAATGTTAAACTCTCTGGAAATCAGTGTTCTTTGAACGAAGAGCAAGGTCTTTTACGTTAAAGCCACGCATTTCAAGATATTCTCTTGTCCAGCCACTGATTACAGTGGGTGCCAGATGCAAGTCTTTCACATCTTGGTAGCCACAAAGGAACATTGCTACTTTGAGTTCATTCAGCATATGCTGAATGCTGCTTACAACCTCATCTTTCCCTTTCAGTGCCGGCTCAACAAAAGGAAGCGCAGCACTTGCAACTGATGCACCAAGTGCGAGTGATTTTGCAATATCCAGTCCCGTTCTAATTCCACCGGTTGCGATTACTGGTAAAAACACGCTGCATTCCACTATGCTTGGAACGGTAGGTATGCCGAAATCCCAGAACAATTCGCCTAGTAATTCAGATTCCAGATCTTTTCTTTCCCTGGCACGATATACTTCCACACCGGACCAGCTGGTACCTCCCACACCACCTACATCTATGGCAGATGCTCCTGCATCTTTGAGGAGTAATGCGTCTTCATGTGATATGCCTGCACCTGTTTCTTTAATGATAACGGGTACTGCCAGTGAACATATCTCCTTTATAGTTTCAAGTGCTCCAGAAGCATCTCGGTCACCTTCTGGCTGTATTGCTTCCTGAAGGAAATTCAGATGAATTGCAATGGCATCTGCATCGATCATTTCAATGATCTTCTCTACACCTTCAACGCCATATTCTCGTATTTGTGCAGCACCAATATTCCCATATACAAATGCACTGGGTGCTTTATCCCTGACAATGCTGAATGATTCTTCCTGTAAAGGATCTTCTATGGCTGCTCTCTGGCTTCCAACGCCAATTCCAATCCCCAGTTCTTCTGCAGCTTCTGCAAGTGCAGCATTAACAGGTTTTGTATCCGGATGTCCACCGGTTATGGATGCTATCATAAAAGGTGCATTTATTTCCTTTTCCAGAAAACGGACAGACAGATCGATCTCATCCATGTCCATCTCTGGCAAAGCCCTGTGTACCAGCATTACATCCTTGAATCCTGGTCCAATTTTCCTTGATTCTACCGGGCTTGAAGCGCATAACTCTAGATGCTCTATCTTTCTCCTGGAAGTGCTCATAATAATACCTTAAGATCTATATTGTTCAGACACCAGAAATTGCGGTGCCGATATTCTGTCCTTTCAGGAAATCGGATATGTTCCCTGAATTGCCTGCATTGAATATATAAGAAGTGCTACTTGACTGCTCACTAAGATTTAAAAGCTCAAGTACTTTTCCCAGCATACCGCCAGTGACATCAGTATTGGATGACTCTCCAAGGTATTCCTTAACTTCATTGAAGTTCTCATTGCTGATGTGGGGTATCACTTCATTTTTATTATCAAGTACACCTTCTTCAGCACTTCCGATGCCAATTCTTGATGCTTTCATCTGGATTGCCAGATATGGAACTATCTGGTCTCCTGAAAGGACCGAAGTTCCAAGTTCAGTGTCCATTACCATGTCTCCATGTAACACAGGAACAAAACCGTTTGCAAGCATTTCCTCTATCTGCTCAAGGAACATACTCTTTATTCGGCTGTTTTCGGATACCGCACAGGCCATTGGGTGCACTGGTAATGCATTAACCCCTGCAGAGTTAAGGGCTTTGACAACCATTGTGTTTAGTTCCCTTACGGACATGTGTGTTATTATCGATCCAGCGTGGTCGAACTTTCCTGTCAGGCCAAAACGTTTGACCTGTGGATGGCCGAACGAACCGGCTCCATGTACGATGATAAGTTTACCGTTAAAATCTGCAATTTCACTGGCAATACGCTCAATTTCATTTAATCTTGCAGCACCGTCATCAGCACTTTTGTCTGTAATGACACTGCCACCGATCTTTAAGATGGTGATACTATTGTTATCCATTTAATGACTCCAGTCGTACGCCTTCTTCTGTATTTTTAGTAATAATAGCTTCTCCGCCTGCTTTCTCAATGGCTCTTGAAATGGCCATTGCATTTTCGTTCTCTGCAAGTGCAACCATGCATCCTCCACCGCCGGCACCTGTTATCTTGGCACTTATAGCACCATTTTTGCGTGCTGCATATACCAGGGATGAAAGTTCCGCACTTCCGACACCAATGGCATCGAGAAGTCCCTGGTTTACATTCATAAGCTTGCCAATGGTTATGTAATCATTCTGATTAACGAACTTTTCAGCAAGTGTGGACATCTGGCCAATATTGGAAAGTATTGGGTCAATTACAGAAGGAAATTCGCTGCGAAGGTTAGCAACATTTTCTACAAGCTCCTTTGTTGAGGAGAACTTGTTCGTATTGCCGACCACAATTGGACATTCGATAAGTTGAAGCTTCTTTCGTTGGGGTATCATCACAACACCACCCATGGTACTCACATATGTGTCTGTGGGGCTTGCATTGCCCTGTACTATCTTTTCTATTTCATGTCCGGTCTTCGCAATATCTTCAAGCGAAAGGTCACATTCATATAAGTGGTTCAATGCTTGTATACTGGCAATGGTTACTGCGGCTGATGATCCAAGCCCGGAACCTACGGGAAGCTCGGATTCGATATTTATTCTAACTCCTTCTATGTCTGCATACTGGCGCATTTTTTCGATGACATGGGATACATAGGGATGTATCTCAAAATCCAGTCCGGTGGTCCCAAGGGCCGATTCAATTATTATATCATTATTTTTCTGGACATGGACCTTTGTGCGTAGCTCTATTGCACAGCAGATGGCGCTTTCGCCGTACACTACTGCATGTTCACCAAAAAGGTAAACTTTTCCGGGTGCAGAACATGTGATCATAGAATGTCCTTTTTATATTGATATTTATTCCAGAGTGATTGCCGCGTATCCGACAACTCCTGACATGTCTCCGGTTACGTCTCCGCTGGTTGCATATTTCAACAGTGAGACTTTCCTGGCACCAAATTCTATTGTGGCTGCTAACATTGCTGCTATCGGGCCAAATCCGCATGCTGAAATATTCCTTTCTTCCTTACGTCTGTAAAATTCAGGAATATCCATTTCAAGTATTGGCTCGATGAGGTACTGATCATTATCGCTGGCAATTTTAGCAGATTGGTAGTGAGTAAAATCACTCGACGCGATGAACACCACTTTCTTTCCTGAGGTCTTAACGGCCCTTGCAATTTCTTTCCCTACTTCTATTGCGGTTTCTTCATCTTGAAGACCCATACATACAGGAAGGATCTTGAAATCACTGCCAAACCTGTGCTGCAAAAAAGGTATCTGCACTTCAATAGAATGCTCATAATGGTGGGCAAGCTCATCAAAGTCTATGATAGTTCCCGCAAGCAACTTTCCAATTTCTATGTCTGTTTCAACAACTCCAAGAGGAGTCATCCAGGTATCCTGGGACATTGCCACAGCAGATCCGTATCCTGTATGATTTGGTCCAAACAGGATATAGGTGTCTGCTCTAGGTAATTGGGCATATGCATGTGCTGCCACCTCACCCGAATATATGTATCCGGCGTGAGGTACAACAGCACCAAGAATCGGCTTTTCTGAAATTGCCAGATCCTTGAAGCACCTGCTAAGTTCTTTTTTAAGACTTTTCGGATTATTCGGATAGAACTGGCCGGCAACGGTTGTCTGTCTCATACTACTGATCACCCCATATTCTAATAAGGGTTTTTAATATATTTGTAGTATGCTTCACACAGAGTTGTCAGTTCAGACTCCTACTTCAAAGTCTTCAAGCTCATAAGTGAACATTGAATCGTTGGCCTTTGCTATCTCTCTTGCAAGTAACCAGTATACAAGGGAAAGTGCTTTTCTTCCTTTGTTGTTGGTTGGGATAACAAGGTCTACGTTAGATGTCATGTTGTTTGTGTCACAGAGTGCAACAACTGGGATGCCAATGTTTACGGTCTCTTTGATGACCTGTGCATCTCCGGTTGGGTCAGTAACAATTACTACATCTGGTTCACAGAATTGTTCAATTTTCGGGTTTGTGAGAAGTCCCGGGATAAATCTACCGACCATTGACTTAGCACCGATGGCCTTTGCGAACATATTTGCAGGGAATTGACCGTACTGCCTTGCAGAGACAACAAGGACTCTTTGTGGTTCATACTTTGAAAGGAACTCTGCTGCAAGTTTAATTCTTTCATCAGTTGCCTGGATGTCGAGTACATAAAGACCGTCTGTCCTTACACGGTAGACGAATTTCATCATGTTTTCGGTCTTCTGCTGTGTACCAATGTGTACGCCTGCTGCAAGGTACTCATCTATTGGGACAAGGGATGTAGTTTTTGCTTCTTCGTTTACTTCCTCTGTCACTTCACTTGCTTCATTGATTATAGTTTCCTCTGTTGAATCCATAAAATCACCTATTTATCAAAATTTCGTTTAACAGTAATCGGGGTAACCCCTAGTTCGAACTCTCTTTTGGCAAGAAATAATGAGTTCATACTTGGGTCATCTATAAGAACTGGAGCTCCCATTGAAATCTGCAGTGCTCTGGCACCAACAATTCTAGCCTTTTCATACCTGGTATAGTGTTCTGTAGTCAATAGATCACCTTATCAAAATCATAATGAAAATATCAATAGTCCATTTATCGACAGCTAATCCTATTGCTTACAAAAAGTGTTCCTGTATGGATAGCCATTAATGGGGTCAATGATAGTTATTATAAATATTTTATTCGGAATCCCTCCGAATGTGGTCGTATGTATGTCCTGAACAGTAGGTTTCCTATAAGGTGCCATGGGCCAGCTGAGATTTAAACTCAGATTGCAGCGTGTTTCGCATAGTAAATAGTTATGTCCCAAACGCTAAAGGATGGCCCAGACTACCCTACGGTCCTTACTGGTATGGGGCAAGCGTATCTACTAGCTCGACGTGTGAAAGGATCATCCTTCGGCAACAATAGCGAGTGACACCAAGATCATTGAGCACTACTGCCGGGTCTTCTCCTTCATTTACGCGCTGTTTGTACTCTTCCCAGCAATTTGAGATTACTTTTCCACAGCTGAAACATCGAACTGGTAACATATTCTATTGCCTACCTGTATGATTTCTGATATCTGGCACGTGCACCTGGTCCACCAAACTTCTTGGTTTCCTTCTGCCTGGAGTCGTTTACCAGGAGGTTACGGTCGTATGCCATGTATGTGTCCCTAAGGTTTGTGTCATTGGTCCAGTCTACAATGCCTCTGGCGATTGCAGTCCTTACAGCACTTGCCTGGCCGATTATTCCGCCACCGCTGACAACAACGTCTATATCAATTCCGTTTAAAACTTCACCTGCAAGCATTACTGCTTCAGTGATTTTGAACTTTGCAAAATCAGGGTCGTATATTTCCAGTGGCTTTTTGTTTATGCGCACCTTTCCGTTTCCCTTCTTAACTGTTGCACGTGCAATAGCTGTCTTCTTCTTACCTGATGAGGTTATTACTTTAATGGACATTATAATCTTCCTCCTTATTAGAACTTAGCACCCAGTTTTATACTGACATCGCCAAGTCTGAGGTATTTGTTTGAGCTCAGGCGGTCCATGCTTGCCTCAGCAATTCTTACACTTTCCTTGTCCTTGAATTCCATTGGAATACCTACGTACACTTTAAGGCGACCCATTGCATCTTTTCCTCTTGCACGTTTGTATGGCAGCATTCCTCTTACAGTTCTTTTGAGGATTCTGTCTGGTCTCTTGGGGAAGTATGGTCCGTATTCGGGCTTTCCTCTTTTCAGAGTTTCGTCATACTCTCTTAATGTAGTGATCTTTGAACCAGAAATTACTGCTTTTTCAGCATTGATGATATCAATTTCTTCACCAGCAAGCAATTTCTTTGCCACAGTGCTTGCAAGCCTACCCATAATGAGTCCGTCTGCATCGATAATTGTCATCTTCTTCACCTACTGTAAGATCCTTATGCCAGATCCCTTCGGGTTCTCTTCTAAAATCTGTTCAATTGTCAGGCATTTACCGCCAAGACCTGTGATCTTTTCCATTGCAGTTACACTGAAATTGTATGCTGCAACTGTGACTGCTTTCTCAAGGAGTCCTGATCCAAGTACTTTGCCTGCAATAAGGACCGTTTCTCCGTCCTTTGCATACCTGTTGATCTTACTGAGGTTTACCTGTGCGTAATTCCTTCCAGGCTTTTCCAACCTCTTTGCCACATCTCTCCAGATAGCAGCGTCGGTCTGACGTGACCCTTCCTTCAGTGCTGCAATAAGCACAGGAGTGCGAGGGTTTGTCTTTCTTTCAATTTTGACTTGTGTAGTCTTGCTCATATTGTTCCTCCGCAAGATTATGTCTCACTCACGCATTATATGCGTTCGAACATCCGTTAGGTGTCAATTAAGTAAGAACATGAGTTGTCTGTAGAATCAGACTGCTTTTGAATAACACTAATAGTACATAAAGATTATGTGGGATTTTGGTCGTCACTAAAAACATTGCTATACACTTTGTCGTATATTGGCTCGATGTCACATCCAAGTTCTTTTGCTGTTAGCAGACCAGCAACCTCTATATCTATAAGATCATCGAATAGTTCCTGTTTCTTATTGATAAGTGCAGTTGTATCTCTTGCACTTTTTCCGCAATTTGCAACTATCAGGGCTATTATATCCTCAATGGTTGATCTATCTTTGAAGATTGATTCAGAAGGCTTGAAACCGTGTGGTATCTCTATTGTACTTATGTCAAAATTAGGAATTAATTCTGCCCCGCTAAATTTCAACAAATGGGCACCTATGGCCCTGTCTCTTACCTTTGATGCAACATCAGGTGCCATCCACTTAAGGTCAAAAGAGAGCACAAATTCAAAATCCTTGATCGAAAGTGAATTCTTGTTATTTCTTTTGAATGGGGTTGCAGCTACAAGCATCAATTCGTCCATTAGGAACCCCTTCGAAGCTCGTCAATAATTGTGTCGGCAACCCGGCCACATTCTGTTCTCTTCGGACCGTCTATATGATTTATCTGAAGTACCAGTAGTTCATATTCGAGAATGGCTCTCACAAGATATATGTCACCTCGAAATGGTACACGGTTATACTTCCCGTCAAGATAACTATACCTTAAGTGAACCCTGAAATCCATTATTCCTTCTCTTTCAATGGTATCCAGTACTTCATCCACCGTATCATAATTAAGTGGGGCAAAATCGATGCCATTGGTTACGACTTCCACCGCAATTTCCCTCTTAGCCTGTATGCGATGTCCTCTCTGAGTAACAGACTCAGTGACAAACATGCCGAATTTTCCGTCCGTGTTTGCCATCACTTTCACAAAAAAAGGTAGGTCCGAATGGTAGCGGTACTTCTGTTCAAATTCCACATTTCTGTGGGGAAACCGATGATATATCCGTTTTCGCATCATTTAAACTGCTACCATCCTTTATATTTTAAATAAATCTCTGTTTGTCTGACTTATAAATGAATGAGTTTGGCATCGATTATTCCTTCAACCGATCTCATTTCTTTTAGTATTGGATCTGGAACCTCTGAATCAACATTAAGTGCCATTATGGTCGTTCCGCCAATATCTGCTCTTCCAACTTGCATTCCAGATATATTTATATTGTTCTTTCCAAGCAATATGCAGCATGGTCCGATCACGTTAGGTTTGTTAATGTGTTTTGCTACTATCATATATCCGGTTGGTATAATATCAACATGTTCCCCGTTGATGTTGATGATCTTTCCTTTGCCACCAACTACGGTACCTATGATCGATACTTTCTCTTCATCCATTGTGATCTCTACCTTTATTGTTGAAGTGAACTCTTCTGTAGTTTCAGATTTACTTTCAACAACTTCCACCTTCCTTGATTTTGCAAGGGAGCTTGAGTTTACATAGTTGACAGCTGAACCAAGTGCGACCTGGAGCATACCTTTTAGTGCAGCAACAGTTATCGGTCGTGTGTCTTTCTCAGAAATGTCCCCGTTGTATGATATTTCTATCTTTTCATAGTTCTTGCCAAGAAGTTGTGCACATGCACTGCTCATTGTTTCAGCAAGCTGGATATAAGGTGCAAGCATGGTCATGATCTCTGGTTTGACCGATGGTATATTGATAGCACTTTTCGCAGGTCCGCCGTTAAGTACAGACACTACTTCTTCGGCCACAGAAACCGCGACATTGATCTGTGCTTCCTTAGTTGAAGCACCGAGGTGTGGTGTAGCTATCAGGGTCTTGCAATCAATAAGAGGGCTGTCAAAAGGAGGTTCATTAACGAACACATCAATTGCAGCGCCTGCTATCTTGTTAGTGTTCAATGCATCTGCAAGTGCTTCCTCATTGATGATTCCGCCACGTGCACAATTGATGATCCTTGCGTTGCTTTTCATCATCGCGAACTCTTCAGCATCAATTATGTTTCTGGTCTCTTTGATAAGCGGTGTGTGAACAGTAATAAAGTCAGCCTGTTTCACTATCTCATGCACGGACATCATTCTCACACCCATTTCCTCTGCTCTCTCATCTGAGACAAAAGGATCGTATGCTAAGATATCCATGTTAAGTCCCTGTGCTCTTTTTGCAACCTCAGCACCAATTCGCCCCAGCCCGATTACACCAAGGGTCTTACCATTGACCTCTATGCCCATGAACTTGCTGCGCTCCCATTTTTTGGACTTGAGTGACTCATTGGCCTGTGCCACATTCCTTGCCAGCGCCATCATCATTGCAATAGTGTGTTCTGCCGCGGAGAGCATGTTTCCTTCAGGTGCATTGACAACTATTATTCCTTTTTCCGTAGCTGCCTCTACATCTACATTATCAACTCCAACTCCTGCCCTGCCTACTATCTTCAGCCTGTCAGCTGCCTCTATGACCTTTCTTGTGACTTGTGTACCACTTCTGATAACAAGTGCGTCATATTCTGGTATCTTTTCAACGAGCTCTTCTTCGGAAAGTCCTGTAAGGACATCAACTGTGAAATGTTGTTGAAGTATCGTTAATCCCTGTTCTGATAATGGATCACTAACTAGTACTTTCATTTTGTATATCTCCGCAGATAAATGCAATATAATTAATTACGCATTTTGATTTAATGTGGTTAGGGACTAATACAATTATCTCTTTTATAATTGTTCACATACCGTCCTATGCTTCCCTAGTTCTTTTCAAGCTATTTTAATCTATTTTGAAAATGCGCCATTTTACATATACTTGTCTCTTTACCATCTTAAATACATATTATCTTTGATTTCAACTGCAAAGCCATTTTACTTTTGTTACCGGAATAAATAGGAACATATATATAAAAGACTCTATAATAACCTATCAGGCCAATGATAATCAATTTAGGTATTTAAAAATGCTAAAATAATTTTTTTCATAACAGGGTTGTATATGAGGAAAGAAGTAAAAATAGTATTAATATCAATCTCCTTTGGTCTTGTATTCTGGATCATAGATGCTTACCTAGTACATTTCTTACAAAATGCAAGCATCTTGCCTGATTATTTATCGCAAAAGATATTTAACTATGACCATTATGTCAGGTCATTTGTCTTCATCGGCTTCCTTTTGTTTGGCATGACCGTTTCCAAAATGTCCCAAAAATGCCAGTCTGTTGAAAGTGAACTACTTTCACAATTGAAATTTGAGAATATTGTCGCAGAGATATCTTCTCATTTTATTGGAAAAAAATCAGAGCATATAGACACTGGAATCCATCTTTCCCTTAAGAAGATAGCTGAATTTGCAGGTGCTGATCGCAGTTACTTAATACTTTTTTCAAAACATCGGTACAAAAATGATACAGTGTACAAATGGCACGCAGAAAATATCGATAATGCCTATGTGGACAATCTCTCTGGAAGAAATTTTCCATGGTGGATGGAGAAACTAAGGAATCCTGATATACTAAACATACCAGATGTATCAAAATTACCGGCAGAAGCAAGCAAAGAAAAAGAAGCTTTGCAAAAAGCGGGAATTATGTCTGCACTGTCTATTCCTCTTCAATCCAATGGTTTGTTGATTGGTTTTCTGGGATTTGATTCCTTCAGCCAGAATCGGATATGGCCACCAAATCACATAAAACTCATGAGGATAATTGGAGATATTTTTGTAGACAGTATAGAACGAAAAAAAGCTCAAGAATCTGTTGTTAAACACAAAGAAAGGCTCATAAGGGCACAGGAAATATCACGTACAGGGAGCTGGGAAATTGATCTGCGCACAAAAAAGCATTTTTGGTCTGATGAGATGTATCGGATCATGGGCTTTTCACCCAATGAAATATCAATTAACAAGGATCTCTATTCTACTTTCATACACCCGGATGATCGCAGTTTGTTCAATTCCTGCTTAGACAAGGCACTTTCAATTCCGGGTTACAAATTCGAAGTTAGGACCAAGGTAATAAAGAAAAACGGTTCAATTTGCATCCTTCATTCTCTTGGTGAAGTAACTTGGGATAATAATGGCAAACAGGTTCTTTTTCTGGGAACCACCCAGGATATCACTGACAGATCACTTGCAGAAGAAGACCTTCAAAGAAAAAACCGTAACCTGCTGATTTTACAGTCCACGGCATTGATCGCTGCAAGTTCAATGGAGATGGAGGATTTCTTAGATGATATTCTCAATGAGGTACTTTCTTATCTAGGGTGCAATTCAGGTGTGATTTGTCTTTGTTGTTCCCCGGACAAGAGTTTAAAGGTTTGCTCATCGAACGGAATAAAAGACGAGCTAAAAGGAGAACTTAACGGTATCAATTGTGATGATTCCCTATTCCGGACCATTCCCGATTTAAAAAAGAGTACATTGGTCACAGATAAGGCAAATGATATTCAGGGTAGCCTGAAAAAGTTTAACGTGAACGAAAATGCCGGAAGATTTGTTTTTGTTCCTGTTATTTCCCGTGAAGATCTGGTTGGTGTCATATTATTGTTCCCCGATGATGCGATTATTATCTCAAACACTGACCTTGATATACTTGGTAACGTAGGTCATCAGGTTGGTATCGCTGTTGAGAATATTCGTCTTGTTGATGAAACCAGAAACGCATATGAAGAGCTGAAATCTCTTGACAGGATGAAAGATGAGTTTGTAGCTAATATCACCCATGAGCTCAAAACACCTCTCATCTCCATTAAAGGGTATAGTGAAGCTATTTATGACGGACTTCTTGGTGAGCTTGATGAAAAACAAAAGAAGTGTATGAAAATCGTTGTTTCTAATTCAGAACGCCTTGAGCAGTTAATAGAGTCTTTGCTTAACATGAATTCTCTTTACTTTGAAAAATATCATGTATTGTCACCTATTCATCTTAAAGAAGTTCTTGATAATTCTATATTCGGCCTCCATAGCAAGGTGGAAGAAAAGGACATTCAGCTAAACACAGATTATTCTTTTGATATGAACCTGGTATATGGTAATTGTGAATTTTTACAGTATCTTTTTGTTTATGTTCTGGATAATGCAATAAAATTCTCTTCACATGGCTCTATAGTTTCTATTTCTATCAAGGAAGATGTTAATAGTATTCATGTGGACATAAGTGACCATGGTATGGGAATCCCCAAAAATTGTATGGACCTGATTTTTGACAGGTTCTATCAGGTTGATGGTTCAGCCACACGTATCCATGGGGGTAATGGTTTGGGTCTTTATCTTGCAAAGAATATTGTGGAATTGCATTCCGGAACAATTGAGGTTGAAAGTGAGGAAGGCGTTGGCACAGTTGTCCACGTGTCCATTCCTCTGTACAACCCGGATATTCACGATTAGAAAAAAGCCATTTTCTTATATTTCCTCAGTTATCTGCAAATCGGAAATATACTCTCCTGTTGTTCTTTCCTTTATTCTCGGCTTTGATTATCTCTATATGGGGTATATCACCTGTATTTGCGATGTGAGTGCCACCGCATGCCTGTGTATCCACATCAGGGATGCTGATTACCCTAATATCATCAATTTCCGGAGGGAATGCATCTTTCAGCTTAATTACAGAAGGGATCTTGAATGCTTCATCTCTTGGCATAATAGTAATAGTCACAGGTATCTTGCGGTCTATTACTTCATTGACCTTAGCTTCGTAGGACTTTATCTGCTCCCGGTCAAAATCTTCCAGATTGAAGTCTACACGGGTCTTTTCTTCTCCCAGCTGGTTGCCTGATATCTTAGCCCCTGTCTCATTGTGTATTATGGCACTTAGTATATGGCAGGCTGTGTGGTATTGCATGAACCTGTATCTTCTCTCCCAGTCGATAATTCCCTTTACCTTATCTCCTGCTTTCAATCCTGTTGCTGTAACCTCATGGCTGATATTGCCCTCGAATTTTGCGACATAGCTCACAGGGAATTCAGTTCCATCCTCTTTTACCAGCATTCCGGTGTCATTTGGCTGTCCGCCGGAATTAGGATAGAATGCTGTTTTATCAAGTACTACGAATTTGTCGTCCTTGACACTCTCAACCATTGCATCGAATTCTTTCAAGTAACAGTCAGTAAGGTATAGTTCTTTCATGGATACAGGTAAAGATCCTTTCCATAATTAATTTTTTGGATATTCTACAAAAGTCACAAAAGCATCATATATTAGCTGTACCCTAAAATTATTGAGAAAATGGATGACAAAGAAACAAATGAAATCTCTCTTTATCCTCTCCTTCTGGTGAATTTTATCGGCACCATGGGGCTTAGTTTAGTCTTGCCTTTTCTCATATTTCTTGTTGAAAGGTTCGGTGGCAATGCACTGATATATGGTATTATGTCTTCAATGTATCCTGTTTTCCAGTTAATAGGCTCTCCACTTTTGGGACGATGGTCTGATACATATGGCAGGAAAAAAGTTCTTTTTCTCAGCCAGGCAGGCACTCTTTTGTCATGGATCATTTTCTTCATTGCTCTTTTTGTACCGGTAGCCGTGCTGGTGCCTGTAAGTTCCGGGATACTGGGAACTTTCGTAATAACGGTTCCACTTGTTCTTCTCTTCATTGCAAGAGGATTTGACGGACTTACCGGGGGTAACGTTTCCGTTTCAAACGCCTACATCGCTGATATTACTAAGGATAAGGACAGAAGCAAGAATTTCGGTAAAATGTCAGTTTCCACAAACCTTGGCTTCATAGTCGGGCCTGCACTTGCCGGAATTCTCAGTGTGACCATATATGGTGAAGCTCTGCCGGTGCTTGCAGCCATTCTCATATCCCTTGCAGGCGTTATAATGATAGCACTCTATGTCCCAGAGTCTCATAGATGCGCTTTAAAGAACAAGATTCCGATGGAATTATCCGCAATGTCTGACAAGCCGGGTGGATGTGTTGACGCCACACCTATACAAAAGCAGAAGTTCAGGGATGTGATGAAATTGAAACACATACCTTACATGTTCCTTATTTATTTCCTCATCTTCCTTGGTTTTAATACATTCTATACGGCTTTCCCGGTACATGCAGCAAATGATCTTCAATGGAGTATTGCAGAGCTTGGTTTCTATTTTTCTTTCTTGAGTATCATGCTTGTGATAGTTGAAGGGCCGGTACTCTCATACGTTTCCAAAAGATATTCGGACGTGTTTCTGATAATATCAGGGAGTCTGATACTCGGAAGCAATTTTGTGCTTCTGGCCTTTGGTAGCACATTACTTACGTATGTGGCAGCGATATTTTTCGCAGTTGGCAACGGTTTCATGTGGCCTTCCATACAGTCCATGCTATCAAAACTTGCAGGAAATAAAAATCAAGGGCTTGTTCAGGGAGTTTCAGGGAGTTTTATGAGCATCGCCAGTATTCTGGGACTAATCGGAGGCGGTTTCATCTATGAACTTATGGGAAGAGGAGCGTTCATAGTATCTGCGCTTATAATCTATCTTGTATTTGTACTAGCCCTGCGTCTTCGCTCCTTTGATTTTTCAACTGAATAGTATTTTTTGAAAAAAAATTATGCTCTTATTTGAGCATATACTTCACATCGTAACTGCTTGCAGGATAGGCGTACATGGGTTCCCTTACCTGTTCAGCGGTAAGTCCTGCCTTTATGGCCAGAGTGAAAAGATTGATAGTATCTTCAGCATTTGGTCCAATTACGTGCGCTCCTACTATTTTTCCGGTATCTTTTTCAATAATGATCTTGGATGCAGAAAACCCAAGGTTCGTTTTCTTTGCAGAATAATACTGGCTCATGTCATTGAATAGAACTTTATGTCTGTCAGTAGCATCCTTTTCCATTATTCCTACTGCTGCAAGTGTGGGAATGGTAAATACTGCAGAGGCTATTTCTGTGTAGTCTGCTGTATGTTTGTTTCCATCCAGTATATTGGATGCAACTATGTGTGCCTGAAGACTTGCAGTAGGGGTAAGTGCAGGTCCGGGGATTATACAATCTCCTGCGGCATATACTGAAGGATTTGATATGCTTTGCAGATATTCATTGACATCAATGGCTCCATGTTCGATATCCACTCCACCTTTTTCAGGTTCAAGGCCATCTATGGCAGGAACCCTTCCAAGTCCGTGGACCACCATGTTGCATTCATGGACGATATCTTTCTGCTTTTTACTGTCATAAGCGCTTAATTCAAGAGAACCGTTCTTTTTTTGGCATTGTTAATTAAACATAGCTAGTTCTTTATTCCTATATTTCATCAAGAGCAAAACGGAGATTTTTAGCATTTCAAGACTTTTAGTATAACACTTTGACTTTCTCCTTAGTCTTGCCAGGAAATGCCTAAATATGCTGTTGTATCCTTCAACAGTATATGTTTCTGCTTTTGATCGAGTATGGATGTTTCTGGGGACTAACTTGGCATATGCCCTCCAATAATCCGTCATTACTTCCCCAACCTCTTTTGTCTTTAACTTTTTCCAGAGTTTTTGTCCTGTTTTTGTTCCTCTGCTGCCAAAAGAGCAATCGATGAATTTCTTCCCATATCTATCAACAGCAATCCATATCCAGCAGTAGTTTTTTTATTCCCAATATAAGTATGCATCTCGTCCAATTCCACAACAGAAATCTCATTTTCACTTTTTAGATCCTCTAATTCACTACCAAATTTTCGAATCCATTTTTGAACAGAAACATGACTAACGCCCAAAAAACGTCCAATTGAACGAAATCCCAACCCCTCCAGATAGAGTTGTAAAGCCTGTCGCTTAACAGATACGGGGCTAGCGGTGGATTTTATATCTACTGAATAGTTGTATCCACAATCATGGCATTTGTAGCGTTGTCGACCATCAATCCTACCGTTCTTCTTATGACTGGAACTCTTACACTTTGGACAATTCATATATAAAAAGAGGCCATCATATTATATAACGATGTTTAATTACCAAAGCCAAAACGTTGATTGATGTAATATTTGCCTCTGAGAAGAGAAAGAATATGCTCTTGTTACTACAGGATGGTCCAAAAGAAATGAAGACAATCCTAAAGTCATTAAAAACAACAAGAACAGCATTACTCCCACAGGTTAAGATTTTAAGAAATCATTTCCTTGTCACTCAATCCGGAGATGTTTACGAATTGACGACTATGGGAAAAGTTGTAGTTGATGAAACAAAACCTTTCCTGGAAACTATTGATGCTCTTGATCAGAATGAGGAATATCTGGCATCTCATAATATAGATTGTATTCCCAATAATCTTTTGAAAAGAATAAACGAAATCAAAGATTGTGAAATAATAGAACCTAGTTTACTGAATACATATGAAGTCAACAAGATATTTTCTGAAATGGCTAATAAATCAAATTCATTATTCTTTGTAGTTACTTTTATGCATCCTGATTTTCCTTTAATTATGTCAGATTATGCAAAAAGAAACATAAAAGTTTCAATGATACTCAACAAAGAGCTTTTTGAAAAACATAAGAATGAGTGGTATGATGAATTTAAGCACTTTCTTGGGTGTGAAAACATCAAATATTACGTCTGTGAAAAAGATATAGAACTTTTGCCATTATCAATAAGTGATCAGCGCTTTGTTCTGAGATTATTGTCTAAAAATAATGAATTTAGTAACAAACAACTATACTGCTACAATCCTAAAGCACGTCAGTGGAGTAAAGACCTTTTCAATTATTACTTGAAAGATTCAACAGCAATAACTGAAATATAGAATCTTTTTGATTTGTATGCTACTACATTCTTATGATAATAGTTTATATTCAGTCCTGTTTTCAGCCCTACGTATTTTAGTTATGTGCATATTCATAAACCTTCTTCTCACCAATATTTGTTAGCCTAGTTTCCACAATTTCATGTTTAGAAAAAAATGTTTTCAGGAAAGAAAAATAAATAGTACTGCGTAGTGGAGATATACATGTGTACATGTGAAAACTTTCGATAGCTATATCTATAAAAGGCGATTTATTAGGAATATTATATGACTCTGTGTTATTTTTGGTTGCAGTAGACAGATAATTGGATTTACTGGCAGGATGTGCAGTGCATGAAAAAAATGTTGACCGATGTAATGTTTGCATCTGAAAAAAGAAAAAGTATGCTTTTATTGTTGCATGAAGGTCCCCAGGAAATGGAGACTATTCTAAAGTCACTAAAAACAACAAGAACGGCATTGCTTCCTCAAGCCAAGATTTTAAAAAATTACTCCCTTGTAACTCAATCCGGAGATGTTTACGAATTAACTACTATAGGAAAACTAATAGTTGATGAAACGAAACCTTTCCTGGATACTATTGCTGCTTTTGAGCATACTAAAGGCTATTTTGCATGCCACGAAACTGAATTCATTCCCCCTCACCTATTAAAAAGAATAAATGAAATTAAGGATTGCAAAATAATAGAACCCAGTTTGATCAATACATATGAGATCAACAAGGATTTTATCGAAAAGGCTAATGAATCGAGTTCACTGTCTTTTATATTTACTTTTGTACACCCGATCTTCTATCAAATACTCTCAAATTTTGCAGAAAAAAACAAAGATGTTCATGTAATAATCACCGAAGAATTATTTGAAAAACTCAAAGAAGATTGGTATGAGGAATTCAAAGAGTTAATTGATGGTGGTAAAATTAAATTTTACATTTGCCAGAAACATATGGAACTGTTATCCTTGTCAGTAAGCAAACATTGTTTTAATTTAAGGTTGCTTTCCAAAACGAATGAATTTAGTAACAAGCAATTAGCCTGCTGCAACCCCAGAGCAAAACAATGGAGTAAAGATCTTTTCGAGTATTACTTGAAGGATTCAACGGCAATAACTAAAATATAAAATTGCTTTTTGTACTATTCCGTTACTCTAAAAAAAGTTCGTGGTGCGGGAGATGCGATTCGAACGCATGAACTCCTACGAGACTAGGCTCTGAACCTAGCGCCTTTGGCCAGGCTGGGCAACTCCCGCATTGTGAATGGTGTTTACTAGTGCTTTTTCTAATTAAACTTTGTGTTCAGAAAATAGGATTTGAGGAAACTGGCGACTACTTACGCCATCAGTTTCATTAAAAGTGCTTTCTGGGCATGCAGGCGGTTCTCAGCCTGATCGAAAACAACTGAATGAGGACCATCCATAACCTCTGCACTAATCTCCTCGCCGCGGTGTGCAGGAAGGCAATGCATCACTATAACATCTGCTTTCGCCTGCTCCACCAGTTCAGTGTTTATCTGGTATGGAGCAAGGTCTGCAAGACGTTTATCACGTTCATCCTCATCACCCATGGACACCCAGACATCTGCATAGATAATATCAGCATCCTTTGCAGCCTCCTTTGGATCATTGGTGATAGTAATGTTGCCACCAAGCTCTCTTGCAAGTTCCACAATGTCCTCATCAGGTTCATATCCGGGAGGACATGCAACCACAGCCTCCATTTCCATAAGAGCACAGCCGATAATAGCTGAATTACACACATTATTCCCATCGCCAACCCATGCATATTTCAGGTCAGAGAGCTTGTTCTTGTACTCGCGGATAGTGAGCAGGTCAGCAAGTATCTGACATGGATGCTCCTTATCCGAAAGTGCATTGATAACCGGAATTGAGGAGTGTTCTGCCAGTTGTTTCACCGTCTCATGGCTGTAAACTCTTGCAATGATACCGTAGAGATATCTTGAGAGCACCTCCGAGGTATCCCCAACCGTTTCACCACGACCAAGCTGCATATCCCTGGCATTCAGGTATAATGCATGCCCACCAAGATCACACATAGCAACCTCAAATGAAACACGGGTACGTGTAGATGATTTCTCAAATATCATACCAAGGCTCTTGTTCTTCATCAGATCAGTGACCTTGCCTCGTAAGCGTTTTTCCTTCAGGTCTTCTGCCATATCGAGTATCTCAATAATCTCATCATGAGTCAGATCAGCCATTGAAATAAGATGTTTCATATTATCAACCCTCATTAAATAACTAATAATCTTACTGTCCACGTATTTGGTTCATGTGGTCAATGCGCCTCTGGATAAGAGCTGCTTTACCGATATCACTTCTGTAATGAAGATCACCAGAAAGATTCTCCAGGGCATCCTGGGCTATCTTTTCAGCATTTTCAATTGAATCTGCAACACCTACAACAGCAACAGACCTTGATCCGGTGGTGTAGACTTTTCCATCCTTCTCGTAAACACTGGAATAGAAAATTATGGCACCATCAATGTCCCCGACAACTACTTCCCTGTCCTTTGTCGGCTTGTCAGGGTAGCCTGCAGGAACAGCATACTTACAAACTGTTGCCTTCTTACTGAACTTTACATCCAGCTTATCAAGCGTACCGCTTGCCATTGCAGCAAGCACATCCACATAATCAGTTTCAAGCAAAGGCAACACATTCATTGCCTCCGGATCACCGAAACGTGCGTTAAACTCAATGACCCTGGGACCATCCTTTGTGATCATGAACTGACCATAAAGCGTACCCTTGTACTTCTGCCCGGTTTCCTTGTAGAGCGCCTTTACAGTATCCACCATTATCTGCTTTGAACTTTCAACATCTTCAGCAGTAAGAAAAGGAAGAATCTCACCTGGTGCATTATAAGAGCCCATACCACCCGTATTAGGTCCAAGGTCATTCTCAAATGCCCTCTTATGATCCTGTACTGTTGGCATGAAAGCAAGGTTCGTTCCATCTACAAAAGCCTGCAGGGTGAACTCCTCGCCAACAAGGTTCTCCTCAACAACAACGCTACCCTGATCGAGCAGACTTGCAGCATATACCTTTGCTGCCTCAACATCAGGCAACTGGTCACCCATTACCTTGACACCCTTTCCGCCTGTAAGGCCGGATGGCTTGATAGCAACATTTCCGAGTTTATCGATGAAAGCATCCATAGCATCCTTATCAGTGAATACATCAAAGACAGGACAGCCGTCAATATTGTTATTTCTCATGAAATTGCGTGCCCATGCCTTATCAAACTCAAGCTGTGCAACTTTTTGCTTTGGACTGGCAACACTGATACCCGCATCCTCGAGCGCATCTGCAAGACCAACTGCAAGAGGTGCTTCCGGACCAACTACAACAAGCTCAACATTCTTTGATAATGCAAATTCGACGACTTTCTCAACATCTGTTTCTTTCTCAAGGAGGAAATCCTCACATAGTGCAGCAATACCCGGGTTCTTCTTTGACATCACCACATAGATGGACGGATCATTCCTGCTTCGTGCTATTGCTGCTACGATAGCATGCTCCCTTCCGCCGCCACCAACTACTAATACATTCATATATCAAACCTCATCATCAGAAAATTATTATTAATGATATGCAGATAAGCCGGAACTTAACTCAATATCTGTTATTATTTCCTATTTTGTTAGGAATCAGAATATCAAAGAGTTCTAATTCCTGAAATAAATAACTTGTCTTTATTTTAATGTGTAATATCAAAGAAGGTCACTTGCCCTGACAAGAGGAACAAGCTTCACACCTATGTCACTCAGGTTTTTCTCTGCCCCAGACTCTCGGTCAACAACAGTTATGACCCTTTCCACGATGCCACCTGCTTCACGGATCGCCACTATGGCATCCTTAACAGAGCCACCACTTGTAGTCACATCCTCAAGAAGCAAAATCTTTGAACCTTGTTTGAACTCACCGACGAAGCGTCCACCAGTGCCATAATCTTTTGCAGATTTGCGAATTAGTATCAATGGAAGCTCTGCTTCAAGGGAAACAGCCGTAGCAAGAGGAACACCACCAAGCACGACACCACCAACAGCATCGAGATCCAATCCTTTTATGACCATTGCGGCATCCTCTGCTATCACTTTAAGCGTAGCAGGATCTGTACTTGCCTTCTTTATGTCAATATAATATGAACTTTTCTTCCCTGAAGCAAGTGTGAAATCACCGAACTTAACTGCACCACACACTTTCAGAGCATCTATCAATGCACGTTTACCATTCCCATCAGACATTCGATCACCTAATAATTATATTTTTAAAATGCTCACCAGGGCTCATTCTTGACCCCGATGAAATATCCTATGATATTCGTACCCAGGTGTAGAACAGGAGTCAGCACCAGAAGCACAATGATTACTGGAATTGTGAAATTGGCTGTGAACCAGCCAGGAGACACGATATATGTAAGCAGCCATGCCCCAAAGACAAAATCAAGTTGGTCGATAACCGGAAGCGGAGCACCTCTCTTAAGTCCAAGCCTTCTTTTGAAGAAACTCATGAACATATCCCCGAACAGTGAACCAAATGCCAGTGTAAATATCACGATTACCGCACTGGCGCTTAAACCATTTCCTGCAAACGATGGTAGCTCAACTGAGAACAGTGTTGTTCTCTTAGAAAGATAATACATCTGAAGCAGACCCACCACCATTCCGAAGAATATACCTGTAAGAAGGCCATGATATGTTTTTCCATCTCCGAGTATACGCCGCCCATCAGCCATTGTTTTGCCATCGTCAATTGGCTTTCCTCCGCCAAGGACAGCTGCCATAGGATTTGGGATATAAGCAGGAAGCATCAGCCAGACAGCAGTTATCAGCATTTCTATCGTAATTATCAACTCTCATTTGTTGTTCTGTTCTGATATGCAACATCGTTATTTAATATATCGAAGCACAATAGATAAAATAGCTTTAATTATAAATATGTTGTACACATAGGATTTGCCAGCAAGATGAAAAACAAAATACCCTACCCGACAACAAGTAATACTATGCTTGCAGCTGTTGTCACTTTTCTTTTACTGGCAACAATCATAACAATGGGGATGTTAACACCCCTTATAGCAAAACTCACAACCGGGGTCGAGCTTGGCCTTGAACCCGCATACTTCAACAATAGAACTGCAATTCCCGTTGCTATCCTTGTTCTGGTCCTGAGCACAGGTATGCTCGTGGGTTATGCTGATCGCAAGTACATCATCCCAATAATAGGATTATCTGCTACCCTTTCGATACTTTTTGCAGTGATGTCGCCCTTTGGGAATACACCCATGGATATTGCTGTGCCCATCCTTATCGTTGCACTGATGGCAACCTTCTACAGGATTATCAGGATATTCATCATCAACAAAAATGCCCCTTCATCAGCAAAGATAAGGAAACTCAGCGCGCACGTAATCCATGTAGGCATCATACTCATCCTGCTTGGAATTATCCTCAGCTCAAACATGAAAGTAGAAGGTTCCGCTGTCCTGAGTACAGATCAAACCGGTTCATTTGAAGGACAGCACTATCAGCTAAAGATCAATAATATGGATTCATACTACACTGGTGAACCCTTCCGCACCTATCCGGCATCAGCCTATACTACAAGGGTCGATTTTGACATTTATAAGAACGGTAATTATTTCAAAAGCGGTAAGGTCAGCTACATCACCGATTTCAAGTGGGGGCAGACATATACGACTACCTACATTAACCGCGGGCCAACAGAAGAACTGTTCATAGCTCCAAGAGCTATTGACGAGTCAGGTGGTGAGATCGACCTCTACATGCGAACGGTACCATTCATCAACTGCCTCTGGGGAGGTATCTACATGATGGTAATAGGCATGACCAGCCTGCTACTAACAGACCGCAGTAAAGGCATCAAATCAGGCACATCCGGAATGAGCAATAAAGCAAATGAAGGAAGATATGACCGCATGCTCGAAGATGAAATAGAAAAACGAAAAGCTAAGAGAGCAAAGGGAAAGAGGTGATGATTTGAACTTAGGTATGATCCTCATATGGCTGGCATTCATCTGTGGATGGGGTGCCACCTTCTATTCAATTAGTTACTATACATCATCGCAGCACAGGGCAAAAATGCACTGGAATAAGCTGGAAATGTTGTGTACAGCATGTATTACACTCTCTGCACTCATACTCATAATACAACTGCTTAGTGTCAATGCTTCCTATGAGTATGTATTCAATCATTCCAGCACCGATCTTTCGTGGTTCTATCGAATATCAGCCTTCTGGGCCGGACAGGAAGGATCTCTTCTACTCTGGACATGGGCAACCCTCGTGATGCTTTTGCTGCTCCGCTACACAGGACACACAAAAGAACTTGTTGAAACAAAGATGATGGACATCACAAGAATGATATCCATGATAGTTGTATCCGTGTTCCTGCTATTGCTTGTCATTGATAATCCATTTTCTGCGTACCAGATACTGCCAACTGGCACGGTTGAAGCAACTAACTGGAACCCGTTCGCTATACTTTATGATGTACCCTACGGGCAGGGAATGAACCCGCTTTTGCGCAATCCCTGGATGGCTGTGCATCCGCCAGTACTCTTCCTTGGATATGCAGCTTTCACCATACCATTCGCATCTGCCATTTCTAACCTTCTCACAAAGGATGAACAGTGGACACTGATAGCAAGAGACTGGATGAGAATTGCCTGGCTCTTCCTCACACTTGGAATAGGACTTGGAGGATTCTGGGCATACGAAGTCCTCGGCTGGGGCGCATGGTACTGGACATGGGATCCTGTGGAAACATCTTCACTAATACCCTGGATAACTGCCACAGCATACCTGCATGCCCAGACACGCACAAAACACGGTGAATACGGATTCCTGGCACCACTGCTTGCAGTAGTTTCATTCCTGCTGGTGATATTCGCAACCTTTGTAACAAGGAGTGGAATATGGGCATCAGTACACTCATGGCAGGATTTCACAACCGAAAGTCTTGTAATTGCCATATTCCTGGTGATACTCACAGGAAGCAGTACATTCCTGTTAGCAAAAAGATACCTGGAAGATGAGAATGATCAGAAAGAGACAGGAATAGACTCTGCCTGATTCATCCCATTTTTTTATTTTTTGACAGCAAATATATTTAGCCTTCTGAAAAATTCAAAATAAGTCCCGTCCGGCTGTCCGGCTACTTTTTTTGCTTTGTCAACTACGAAATCCCTGAAAAGAGAAGCTCTATCTTCCGAAAGAACAGACACAAACGGAACAAGGCTTGGCTGTTCTATCCACCCGACAAACGATTCATCATCAGGAAAATTGCGGTCCGCATTTTCTATCCAGACCCGGTATTGTTCGAAGCCTGACAAGCGGAGCAGTTCTTCATACTCACCTTTATCAGGCATATACCACGGCCATTCAAAGGACCTGAATTCTGATTCGAATTCTGGAGAGGATATTGCCTCCATCATTACACCAGCAATATGTATACAGTTACCTTTTCCGGCAAATTGCACCCTCATTATTCCATTACTTTTTAGAGAGTCATGAATAGTATTGAGGACATGGGAGTGATCTTTGACCCAGTGTAGGGCAGCATTAGAAAAAATAACATCGAATTTTTCCTCAATAATCATGTCCTCCATATCCAGCAGGCGAAACTCCATATTGTCAGCCTTGTGATAATTAGCCTGCTCAAGCATTGAGACAGAACTGTCAACTCCTACAACCCTCCCATCAGGCACTTTTTTTGCCAGCTTTTCTGTGAGAAGACCGTTACCACAACCAAGATCAAGGATACATTCATCGCCCTGAAGATCAAGCTCATCCATCAACCTGCTTCCCCAGTCCTGCTGAGGCTTTGAGAATTTTTCGTATTTTTGACCGTCAAAACCCATTCCCTTCAAACTCCCCCAGATTAGAATTATTCATCACTGAATGATTCAGTTTTCAGTTTCCCATTCTCTTCAATTAGTATCTCAATCTTTCTTTCAGCTTTTGAGAGCTTCTGATTGCACACACGTGCAAGTTTCATGCCACGCTCAAATATCCCAAGACTCTCATCAAGGGTCAACTGACCCTTTTCAAGCTTCTCTACTAGAGACTCCAGCTCTTCCAGGGAGCTTTCAAAACTCATTTCATCCTGGTCTTCAGGCTCATTCTTCTTTTCCTTCATAAACTCAACTCTTCTTCTCACCAATGCTTCGCTCTTCTGACTTAACGCCTGTCACCCTGCACTCCAAGGTACCGTCGATTACCCTGATATCCAAACATTCATCAGGACTTACATCATCAATACCTCTGACAACACTGTGGTCAGTATTGCGAAGAGCGATACTGTAACCCCGCTCCAGCGTATTCAAAGGACTTACTGCGTTCAACCGACCGGCAACCCCGGAAAGAGATGATACCTTTGATTCTATTATTTTTTTGACACCAAACTCTATGCGGGAACTGAGCTCATCAACTCTTTGCATATCACGTCGCAGTATTTCAGCAAACCTTTCATGATCGATCCTGGAAGAAAGGTAATCCACCTGATTTCTATTGCCGGATATGAAATGTATTGTAGCCTGCTGCATACGTGATGTCAAGGAAAGCACATGCGTCTTAAGGTCTGACTTTTCAGGAACTGCAATCTCTGCCGCAGCCGATGGAGTTGGCGCCCTTACATCAGCAACAAAGTCAGCGATCGTATAGTCTGTTTCGTGACCCACTGCTGAGATTATCGGCACTGCTGAGTCAAATATTGCCCTTGCGACTATTTCCTCATTAAAAGACCACAAGTCTTCCAGCGAACCACCACCCCTGCCAACAATGATCACATCAACATCGGTCCTGTTGAGATGCTCAAGAGACCTGACGATGCTTTCAGCAGAATTATCTCCCTGTACTATTGCAGGGCTTAGCAGTATATCTACAGGGAACCTTCGTTTGAGCACATGGATAATATCGTGGACTGCAGCACCTGTGGGTGACGTAACAACACCCACTTTTGATGGAAAACGAGGAATCTTTTTCTTGTGGACCACTTCGAACAGACCTTCTTCCTGTAACCGGTTACGAAGTTGTTCGTACGCCTTGTAGAGTTCACCGATTCCGTCAGGACGCATATCCAGTACCCGCAACTGATACTGCCCACGCACGGTATAGACATCCACTGTTCCAAAAACCAGAACCTTCATGGAGGCCTCCGGTTCGAACTTAAGAGTACGATTGGTCATCCGAAAGCTCACACAACTTATCTGAGCTCCCTTGTCCTTCAGAGTAAAATAATAATGACCGGAACTATGTTTCGTCAAATTTGAGATCTCACCCCGCACCCATACCTGCCCTAGCTGCGGATCCTGTGTAAGAACCTGTTTTATGTATTCATTCAATTGTGAAACAGTGTATATACCCATGTAGAATCTCCGGCCTCTAAAACAAATTATGCTTCGGGAATATAAAGTCCAGTGGGAAGTTATGTGAAAGTATTATATTAACGCTTGTTGCAGGTTGACCGGAAAAGGAACAACAACTTTCTAAAAAATAAGTGTGTAAAAAATTAAATTGTTGGAAATTAATTTCGAAAACTTTTAATAGATTATTCTGTTTCTTAAAAAAACTTACTTGGTGGGATAAAAACGTGACATTTGAAAAAATAGAAAACGACCTGATATTGAAAAACGACACCAATAATATCATACAATACCAACAAATGCAACTGGTACTTTCTGAACGAATGCCTGTTAATGATCTGCCTGGTGATAAGAAAAAGATCAACAGGATTTTAAGCAAATTCCGTTCAGGTGTTTCCTTACTTGCAGGGAAAAAGGAAAATGATGATAAAGGCTGCCCTTACAGGTCAAAGGTCTCAAAAAATAGCAAAACCATAACCATTGACTGCAAGGAATGCGACCATGAATCCACTTTTGAAGATGAACAATGCAGAAAGAAGATATTCAATATCCTCCAGAAAGAACCTGTTGCAGGAAGGGTCACTCTTTCAAAACTCTACGAAAGAGACTATGAGGGAAAATCACTTGCAACGATATACCTGATGTCCGGCCTGAAAGACAAGCTGATATCCTACAAAAGTTCAAAAATCGTACCTGAAACATGTCAGAGCAATGAGCAGTGCAGAAAAGAGCACGCAAGCATAATGAACATGATACTTGAATCGTCAGGAACTGATCCACTTAAAACCTGTTACATAATTGACAAGCTAATTGAATACAACGAAGCAAAAGATCAGTTGTCTGATATCCGGGACGAATGTGTGCTATGCAGGAAGAATTTCACAGGCATCCTCTGTGAAATGAATTCCATTTCAAAAAGAATAACAAAAGGCATTGGTCCTGAAAGCTCTGGAGAATTCGGCACAGAATGCGAAGTTGACTATGAAAAACATCTCAGGTCCTATGTAAGACCTCCTTTTTCCACATCCAGGATCTACACAGAACCACCGGACAATACCATATTCCAGGAATGTTACGACATCAGTTATCAGGATGAGAGACATTTGCCTGTGAACATATATCAGTTAGCGGACCGTCCTGAGAAAATGTACATCATCAACCCAATGGAATACTCCCTTGAAGAAAAGGAACTCAAACTAATAGAGAGAGTAAGGAAGAAGATGATAATGCACCGGCCTGTGGACCTGCAGTTTGCCGACCCGGCTAACTCAAGGGAATATTTCCGCAGGCTTAGCAAGCAGCTTTTGCTCGAAGAGAAGGACGTTGACGATATAACCTGCAACCCTGCAAAGATGAATATCTGCAGTGGCCTGCTGACGAAATATACTACCGGACTCGGGATACTTGAGGACCTGCTGTCAGATGAACGTGTCACTGATGTCTATGTAAATGCACCGGCAGACCGCAATCCGGTTCATGTGGTTCTGGATGGCGAGGAATGTGTAACTAACATCTATCTTTCCCAGGAAGATATGGAATCCATGGTCTCAAGACTTCGTTCCATTAGCGGACGTCCTTTTGGAGAAGCGACACCTGTACTTGAAATGTTCCTCAGGGACTATGGAGTACGTGTTTCAGTCATTGGAGATCCCCTTAGTGCAAAAGGGATAGCCTATGCATTCAGGAAACACGCAAAGGACCCCTGGACACTCCCTAAACTCATCAATAACGGTTCCATCTCAGCACTCACTGCAGGCCTTCTCAGTTTTATCATGGACGGACAGGCTTCTGTCCTTGTTGCAGGGGGTGTTGGAGCCGGAAAGACTTCACTTATGTGTGCCTTGCTCATGGAAATGCCACAAAAATACCGCATGATAACCATTGAGGACACACCTGAGATACCTGTTGAACAGTTCCAGGAAATGGGTTGGAAAGTCCAGGGGCTTAACTCGCAATCTGCCATAATGAAGTACGGCGTTGAGATAGAGCCAACTGTAGCACTGCGAGCATCCCTGAGACTTGGCAGTTCATCCCTCATTATGGGAGAAGTGAGGGGACCAGAGGTAGCTGCTCTATATGAAGCCATGCAGGTAGGTGCCGCTGGAAACTCAGTAATAGGAACCATACATGGCTCATCCACAGATGCAGTCTACGAGAGAATAGTAAATACACTTGGAGTTCCGCCTGCGTCCTTCAAAGCCACTGATGCGGTCATTGTCTGCGCCAATACCAGAATAGCAGGAAGTATGACAATGAAACGGCGGGTCATGCAGGTTGCTGAGGTCAATGAAAAATGGGAAGAAAACTCAGGCAAGGTTTTCTCGGATATACTCACCTACAGTGCATTAGATGACTGTCTCAAACCTTCTGACATAATGGACAGGGGACAATCCGCCCTAATCGCTAAGATTGCAGACAAATGGGGAATTTCCATGGATGAGGCTTCCCGCAACATACGCATGCGAGCGCAAATAAAAACCAGGATAGCAGAATACGGCAAAGAAGACCAGCGCCTGCTTGATGCAAGGAATGTGGCTGTTGCAAACAACATGTTCTGGTTGCTTATGGACAGGGAGATCACAGAACCTGACGGCACTGATTACCAAAGAGTCTATGAGCGCTGGCTGGACTGGTTCAATGATTTTGCCGGGAAAACTGAAGAACACGCTACAATCACAGGTGAAGGACAGCAAACTGTCGGGCAAATTGAACATTATATCTGCGCAGGTGGTCAGGCTGTACAATGAGAACTGGTATTATCATAGCTGCAAGTTCACTTCTGCAAACTTCAGATGGCTTGTAAAGGATTTCGATGTTTTTCGCCAGAGTTCAGATAATGCTACCAGTGAGAGCTACCGCAATGCAATGGTATACACAGGATTGGGACTCGAAGCTCATGAAACCGTGCTTCTTTCCTATGTGACTGCTGCCTTTACACTGATAGGAATACTTATTTTTGACTTTTTCCTTTTCAGGATCACTAACTTTGAAACGTCTACCCTCATGGCCGTTGTTTTGCTGAGCCTGCTATTTCCATTGGCAGTGCTGCTCTACATGAGCGAGTACATCAAAATACATGCAAAATGGATGAAAGTAAGTTCGCTTGGCGATATGCCGGAGATCATCAGCTACATTGTGATGTCAATGAAACTGGTGCCAAATATGGAGGTAGCCATTCGTTTTGCAGCCAGCAACTCCAGCAGGCCTCTTGCAAAGGACCTGAAAAAGATGATATGGAACCTGCATGTGAGAGAATACAGGGGAATCGATGATGCTATACTGGAATTTTCCAACCTATGGGGGAAGGACAGCGAGTATTTCAAAAGGGCGTTGCATCTAATCAAAAGCTCTACATGTGAACCGGATGAGGTACAGAGAGTTATCACTCTTAACCGGGCACTTGATCTGGTGCTTGAAAGTACACGTACCCTTATGGATAGTTTCGCCTCTAAACTGAAGACACCTACCTACGTACTTTACTCCATATTCATCCTGATACCACTTGCACTTGTAGCTTTGATGCCTGCAATAACCGTGGTAGGGATACGTTTTGGGATTGGAACCCTTGTGACAGTCTATGATGTGGTCCTGCCCTTGCTAACCTTCGCATATGCAGAATATATATTAATGCAACGACCTGCTGCATTCATCCCACAGGACATACCTGAAAGCCACCCGGAACTCGCTAATATAAAAAATCGAAAAAGACACGCACTTCTGCTTTCCTCAGCAATAGGTATTGCAATATCTTTACTTGGATACGTTTTGATCTACAGGGGAAACCCGTGGAACATAGTGTCAACAGCAACCCTGGATGGAATTATTCCACCCACGCTTTTCATAATATGGGGTATTGTATTTGCTGTTTCCGTTTACCTGAATATCAGCTATGCACCCTACAAAAAGATACGAGATGAAATACGCAGAATGGAAAATGAGTTCTCAGATGCCCTGTTTGTCCTTGGTCGAAGGATATCCGAGGGCAGGTCTGCTGAAGAAGCATTCATTCACACAGCAGCTACAATGCGTGGTTCTGACATAGCAACCGCATTTGAGAGGATATCACTTAACCTGATGAACATGCGAACAGATATCCATTCAGCAATATTCGATGAGGATTTCGGAGCATTCAAGGACATCTATTCAGAGAGGATCAAGACCACAATGATGCTGTTCATTGAAAGTGCCCACAAGAGCCATGTGGTAGCAGGTGTCGCTATTGTTAAGCTTGCAGACCACCTTAAGGAACTTCAGGACGTGGAGCTGAACATAAAGCAGTCACTCTATGATATGACCTCAACCATGCGTACGACTGCTGCGGTCTTCGCACCCCTTATAGCAGGAGTTACCATTGCCCTTTCTGAAGTGATAGCAAAGATCCTCCAGAATATAGCAGAAAGCATAAAACGTCTGCCTGAAAATGCATTCCCGGGTCCTGCTCAAATATCCCCTGAGAACCTGAACCAGTCCATACCTTCTGATCTTTTCATGTTCGCCATTGGAATATATATCATATTTATAACGGTTATACTAATTCGCTTTTCAGGCACTATCGAGTATGGAGGTGACAAGGCACAACTGCGATACGATATCGGGCAGATCCTGCCGGTTACCATAATAGTCTTCACTGTGTCAACCATACTTTCAAGGGTCATTTTCAGGGGAATGATATGATGAGGCAACTGCCGCAAGATTAAAGGTTTCCTAAGACCTTTTTTGCAGAGGTGTATCCTATGAAAAAATCGATCGGAGCAAAATCCTTAGCTTACCCGACACCTGCGTGGGTCGTTGGAAGCTATGACATGTTTGGAAATGCAAATGCAATGACTGCCGCCTGGGGAGGTATCTGCTGTTCAGAACCACCATGCATTAGCGTATCCATGCGCAAGGCCACTTACACTTATACCAACATAATGGAAAAGGAAGCTTTTACCATAAACATTCCCTCTGAGAAATACGTGAAGGAAACAGATTACTTTGGCATGGCAAGTGGAAAGGATGTTGACAAGTTCGAAAAGATGGGACTTACAGCTGTGAAAAGTGATCTTGTGTATGCACCCTACATAGAAGAATTCCCCATTGTCCTTGAATGTAAATTGGTACAGAGCTTTGAGCTGGGACTTCATACACAATTCATAGGGGAGATCGTAGATATAAAAGCAGATGAGTCTGTACTGAATGAAAAAGGAAATCCCGAAATTCAAAAAATAAAACCGATTATCTACTCACCTGAAAGGAATTACTACGGTGTTGGCAAGTTACTAGGCAAGGCATTTTCCATCGGAATGAAAGAATAACTGCGAAACTATATGGAGTGGCCTGGTTCATTCCATATATTCCAGTGTCTTGTTAGGACATATTTTTACGCATTTCATACAGAGATCACACTTTTCGTGATCCACGTTGGTAAAACCATTGATCCTGTAAAGTGCTCCATTGGGACAAATGTTCTCACACCTCCCACATTTCCTGCATCCAATGGATACAATAAAGCCTTCACGTTCTTCCATCGGAATTAATTATTACGTGGATTCTAAATAAGAGTTAGGATGTGGGGCTATAAAAATAACCTTATATACCTGCAAGTTATAGGAAGCCTGAATGAGTAAACTTATCCCGGGAGAATCAGGTTCATTCTCTTCTTTTCTATCGGATGGATGCAAACTCTGCCAGCAAGGAGCAAAGATGGTGCTTTTCGTCACAGGAGTCTGCCCGAAAGATTGTTTTTATTGCCCTGTATCAGACGAGAGGCGTACTGACGATACTTATGCCAATGAAAGGAAGGTCCTTTCTGACCAGGATGTCCTTGAAGAAGCGAGACAGATGAATGCACTCGGGACAGGGATTACCGGAGGAGAGCCTCTTTTAAAAATGGATAGAGTTATCCATTATATTAAACTCCTGAAAAAAGAGTTCGGGGCTCAACACCATATACACATGTATACATCCATTGCTCCTGACAGGAAAACGCTAAATGAGCTATCTCAGGCAGGACTCGATGAGATAAGGTTCCATCCCCCTGTGGAGCTGTGGGGCAGAATGGATACTACCAGCTATGCAGATTCAATAAACTTTGCAAAGGAACTGGAAATGGAAGCAGGAATAGAGATACCTTCTATTGAAGGTGCTGATAAAATGGCACTTTTTGTAGAGAAGGTCGGGTGCTTCCTTAACCTTAATGAACTGGAGTTTTCCGACACAAATACTGATGCGATGAAAGCAAAAGGTTATACGCTGAGAGATGATGTATCAAATGCAGTTATCGGTTCTGAGGAATATGCAACTGAAATTGCCCAAAATTGTGAAATGATACACTTCTGTTCATCAAGTTACAAAGATGCGGTTCAGCTTCGAAACAGGCTTATACGTATTGCTGAGAACACCGCAAGGCCCTTTGATGAGATAAGTGAGGATGGCACTATATATTATGGACATATTGAATGTGTTACAAGTGATGAACTTAAAATTGTAAATAATGAACTATTGCAGATGGAAGTACCTCCTGAAATGATGGAAACCGCTGCAGATGGAATTGATATTGCCTGGTGGATACTGGAAGATGTTGCAGAATCGATCAGGACTCCGATAAGAAAATTGTACATTCTTGAAAGATATCCTCTTAAAGATGGACTAATTGTTGAGAAGATACCCTTGTAAAAGCTAAAATATATAAGGGAGAATGATATAGATGGTACAATTCTCATATCCAATAAGGATTTTAAAGCTATTTCAAATAAATAGTTTTATAAGATAAAATAACATATTGAAGAAAGAGGTGTTTGTACTGGAAACGATTGAAGAGCGAGTAAGAGAAAGACTAATAAAATATCTTAGTCGCGATGATACTGGTATACGAAAAGTAGTACTGAAATTGTTCCTTAATGGTGGAAAGTTCACTACAGGTGACGTGTACGAGCATCTTCATAATACGGATTTTGATGTGAGTTACAGAGGCGTATCCGCAATGGTTGGTCTCATGAATACAAGACTGGGAATCCTGAGTATCGATGTTACCGGAGACCACAATATATACCTGCTAAAGGAAGATTACAGGGATATTGTACGAACCGTCCTCGATAATTACTAACGTAAACTCTCTCTTTTTCCATTTTGAAAGGTTTCAAGCTAAAAACATAATTAAATTTCACTTAAAACACGGGAGTGTCACTCATACTAAGAAGTATACCCCGAATAGTATACAAAGGATATGAACGTCTGCTTACGCAGGAAGTTCAAAGTGAAGATGTTCCACGACATGTAGCTATTATTATGGACGGGAACCGCAGGTATGCGCGTAAGCTCGGCCAGATCAGTTCTTTCGGACACAGCAGGGGAGCAGATGTTACTGAGAATGTAATGGAATGGGCCTGTGAGATAGGAGTGGAACACCTTACCATCTACGCTTTTTCAACTGAGAATTTTAACAGGTCTGACGATGAGAAGGATAAACTCTTTGACCTTATCAGAATTAAGTTCGATGAGATAGTCGTCGACGAAAGAACGCATGAAAGAAAGATGAGAGTTCATGCCATTGGAGATATCGATAAATTACCAGAACCGCTCCGCGATTCCATCAAGAATGTTGAACTTGTAACATCAGTGTATGATAAATTCAATCTCAATGTTGCAATAGCATACGGCGGCAGACAGGAAATTGTTCAGGCGGTACAGGAAATTGCTGGCAAGGTCCAGGCCGGAGAACTGGAACCTGAAGATATCAATGAAGATACCATATCCGGGCACCTGTACCCTTCAAATGGCTCAGCACTACCTGATGTGGACCTGGTCATACGCACAGGCGGAGATGAACGAGTATCCAATTTCCTCCCATGGCAGGCTAATGGAAACGAATGTGCAGCATATTTCTGCGCACCATTCTGGCCGGAGTTCCGTAAGATAGATTTCCTTCGCTCCATACGCATCTATCAGGCCCGTGTGAGAGAAAGACACCAGCATACAACTACCCGCGCCGCGCACTTTTTAAAAGCCCTTGGAAAAGCTGAAATTGAAGAAGTAAGGCATCATTCCAAGGTCAAGAACTGAAGTGTCTTTTGACTGTTTTTTACTTATAGGTAAGCTGCCGGATCAGAATCAGGTATTGACCTAAACTGAAAGCTATGCTTCGAGATTGAAATATTCGGGAGCTAAGAAGTTTACTGAAGAATTTCAGGATTTAATGAATAAGAAGATTGCTTACAATAAGCAATCTGTTATTTGGAATGTAGTTTTCAATTCAGAACAGGTTGTCCACACATTCCTTGAAATCACGATAAGCACGGGTCTCTGTGATGTTCTGGGGACCTGTAGCAAATGCTTCAAGCATTGAGCGATAGTACCATTGCTGTTCTTCCCTAGGTGCATTGAACTTGTCCCAGAACCCTTCTCCCTGAATCCCTATATCACTGATAAGGTCTCTGATATTGGCGAGCTTGTCTGCACATGAGAGGAGTTTTATCTCGCTGTTTGCCCTAGCCATATTTCTGATGGTGTATTCCTTTCGTTCTTTCCAGTTTTGTGTCTTGTCACCAGTTGCAGGCTGTCTTAGCTCTTCAGGTTCGGTAACAGCGTCCACGTAATCAGCAACCTGCTGGCCATATTTAACTAATATTGTTGCAATATCAACGTCAGTATCTTCAACGATGTCATGTAGCAATCCTGCTATAACAAGTTCATATGACGCATTTTCTTTGAGAAGGATGGATGCTACATCCATTGGATGTGATATGTATGGAGTACCTGACTTCCTTACACCGCTTTTGTGTTCATCGCTGGCGAACGTAAATGCATCAGCAAGTTCTTGCAGACCCTTCACCTTTTCTTCTTCGTATTTTTCCTTGAGACCATCTAACTGGATCCTGTAGTTTGCCAGTCTCACATGTTCGTAAGCGGTTAGTTCACCATCAATCTCTATCAATATCGTCCTGTATTGGTCACTTGCCCAGATCCTTCTGGACGGTTCCTCGGACAGGAAATCCAGATAGCTGAATCGTTCGGGTGTTTCTATAGGTTCGGAAACATTGATCGTATGGATTGTAATCCCGTTTCCTCTTTTTTCAGTGCTGGTGGAATGATGGCTGATAAGCTCACGTATTTTCATGATGATAACTCCGCATTGATGTGCATACTAACTTTACAGGTCTTTGCCTATATGCTTTGCATTTATTAGTATATCGCCTCTATCAGGAATGTTCAGAAAAGTAGACACCTGCAACTACAAAAACTGCCCCTGTTATTACATAGATATTTGGTAAATTTCCAATTATTATGCTGTCCCCTATAATCGCTACAAATGGAATAAGGTAGAGAGCAGTAGTTGAGGTAGATGATCCAGCAAGATGTATAGCTTTGTTCCAGTAGAAAAATCCCAGTGCTGAACAGAACGCACCAAGATAAATGAGAGCAGCGAGAACTATCAGAAGGTCATTTTGAGTGAATGTCCATATCTTTAGGGTCTGTGCTTCATAGAATACAAATGGAAGGAGAAAGACCATACCTGCTAATGTGAGATCCCGGGAAACAATGAGTAAGTTCCTTGAACTCATACGTTCTATGATAAGGGTATAAAATACCCATGAAAAGACTGACCCAAACATAAGGAAATCCCCCAGAGGATTCAGGTTAAGATTGTATTTCCCATTCAGTATCAGCAGACTTACTCCAAAAAGAGCAATAAATGCACCAAAATATTTTTTTGGGTTTGATAGCCTCTTTCTGATTATATCGACAGTCATAATGAAAAAAATAGGTATAGTAGCACCTATAAGTGATGAATTGGTAGCTGTTGTGAATGTCAGTGCCACATTTTCAAACATGTAGTAACAGGTAATACCAAGAAAACCTGCAAGTACTACATACTTAATCTCATTTTGGGTATAATTTTCTCGTTCCCGGGAAATAGCTAACAGGAGAATGGCCGCAATCAAGAAACGAGCAAATGCAATGATTGCAGGATTGAGATAATCAAGCAACACTTTTGTGGCAATGAAAGAAAAACCCCACATTGCAGCAACTATCAGTAAGTAAAGTATTCCTTTTTTTCGATCATCCATTTTTCTTCATCTTCATGAATCGTCCATATCAGAATTGCATTGGAGATGTTTGCACCTATATAATTGTTTTGTAATATGAATTCATACAGCTTCCATCAAATTAGAATGATATAGAAGATGGGGCGAAGGAAGAAAAGAAAGGAATTCAGAAACATTTGATACATGGGAAGGCTTTTGACATTAAAGAATCACAGAGAAAATGTCGTTATGACATTCCCCCAATATTCCAGTGATTCTCATTTTATTGCCAATTCCTCTATTTTTATTTACTCGGAATTAATCTTCTTCAACAACCATGCCATGTTGGAGGCGAGATTATCCATGGTCTGCATACCCTCAGCGTCATCTTCGACATCGCCGGGGTTCAGACCGATACCAATGTTCCAGTAAGTTGAACCCACGGCGAACATGTTGGTAATGCCGAACAGGTGATTGATGGTATCATAGGCACGTACTGCACCTGCCCTGCGAACTGCTACCACAGCAGCACCGACTTTTCTGGAAAAGAATTGATCATTTGCAATAGACACGAATCCTGCACGGTCTATGAGTGCCTTGGTCTCTGTGTTGACATCTGCAAAGTAAGTAGGTGAACCAATCACTATACCATCAGCTTCCTTCATTTTCGCGATGCATTCATTGATGCCGTCATCATCAAAAATACATTTGCTGTTCTTATTCTCAAAGCATTTCATACATGCTGTACAGCCATGAATCTTCTTTCCGCCAATGGTGATAGTTTCGGTCTCGATGCCTTCTGATTCGAGTTTAGACGTGAGTTCTTTCAACATGGCTGCTGTGTTCCCCTCTTTACGTGGGCTTCCGTTTATAGCGACTACTTTCATTTGCATACCTTCATTGTTTAAACAATACAAATCTAATGAATTGCATTATATGCTTCAAAACACATTTAATATACATATACCTCATACAGACTTACTATATAGTCACTAACAAAAAGTATAGTATAGTGAGATAATGGAGGTTTTGCTGAAATTTACCGAAAACTATGGCCTCAATTTTTATCAAAGAATGCTAAATTAAGATTGTAAACAAATTTGTTTTGTCAACAGTCTTTTTACGCACACGTTTTATCAAAGAATAGATGATGTGACATTAATCACACCTTGTCCAGCCACATGCTGAACAACTTCTACATCCATCAATGCGCCTTATCTCTTCACCACATTCCGGACAAACACCCTTCAATGATGTCTGTACTTTAGTGACTTCTTGAGCAATCCTTGGTTTGTTGATCGTCTTTTCTGTTGTACCGGTAACCGACTCTTTGGTCAATGATCTGATGTAATTGGCCACGATCGAAGGACATGACTTACCATCAGTATCACGGCCTTTACATGCATCACACTGGATCTTACTCCAATGATGCGTAAGGCTTTTGATATTTGCTCTTCCCTGCAATGCAAGTGACACAGTGATCGCAAGTGCAGCAGAATGAGCTTTACATCCACCACCAACAGTGGTCATGAACAGCTCCCAAGGAATTGCATCATTACCATCCCCTATTGGATTCTCGAACGATTTGCAATATAATTCACCACATCCGGTTGTGAACTTTATCCTTCTACCGTTTACAGTTTCCTTTGGATGCAAGTCGATTTCTGTATTGTAATCCAATCTGAAGAGATTTACTCTCTGAAGAAGCTCAGACTTCTCTTCAGGAGATAAACCTTCCATTGCAAAAGCGAGTGTATCAGGATTCATGATATCGATCTGAGTAGGAGCGATATCTTCTTCAATATCAGCTTCTTCAAAATCTGTATCTCCGCATATTTCAAGGAGCTTTATATCGTCCGCATCTGACTCTTTTGCAGCAACGATCACCTGGTCGTCCCTGGAGCCATCACGATAGACTGTAAGACCCTTACATCCGAGTTTCCAGGCCATCATATACAATTCTCCAATTTGCTTAGATGTAGCGTCATACTGGAGATTTATAGTCTTTGAGACGGCGTTGTCAACATACTTCTGGACCGTAGCTTGCATCTTCACATGGTCTTCAGGTGAAACATCGAAAGCTGTGATGAAGTATTCCTTCACATGGTCCGGAACTTCAGTCAGATCTCTCATCTGCAGAGATGGAGTTGTCCTGAGTATTTCCATCAGTCCTTCAGAATAGAAACCTTCTTCCTTCGCCACCTTCTCAAAGAGTGGATGGACTTGAATGAATTCGCTATCAATAATCTTCCTCTTATACACGAAATTGAAGTTAGGCTCAATTCCAAATGATACACCAGCGAATGTTGCAAGTGTACCTGTTGGTGCTATTGTTGTGATCTGACAATTTCTTGGTGTCTTCTGTGATGGAAGGTTTTCTTGCTGGAACTCAGGGAATGTACCGAATTCACGACCAAGCATGTTTGATGTAGCCCATCCAGCGTTATCAATGAACTTCATGACCTTCCCAACCATTTCACGACCCGCATCACTGTCATAGGGTAATTTCATGTACAACAACATGTCTGCAAGTCCCATGACACCTAATCCAATAGGTCTGGTCTTGTGTGCCATATCATGGATCTCAGGTAATGGGAAATGATTCACATCAATAACCTTATCCAGGAATGTGACTGCAATTTCAGTGATCTTCTTGAGACGGTCAAAATCAATTGCATAAAGTCCATCTTCTGTAGGTTTCAGCATATTGACCAGGTTTATTGAACCGAGATTACATACACCGAATGGAATGAAATAGAACTCACCACATGGATTTGATGATTTGATCGCACCGAGATGAGGAACAGGATTAGTGGAATTTACCGTATCAATGAATATCATTCCGGGTTCACCGGATTCCCAGGCATTCTCGCATATGATATCAAATACCTCACGGGCATCCATACGGACTACTTCGCTATTATGAGGATCTACCAGTTCAAAATCATCGCCCTTCTCAACAGCATCCATGAAAACTTCAGATACAGCAACGGACAAATTGAAGTTTGTCATCATCTTGTCATTCTTCTTACAAAGGATGAAGTCAAGAATATCCGGATGGTCCACACGGAGAGTACCCATGTTTGCACCACGTCTCATACCACCCTGTTTGACCTCTTCTGTAGTTGCATTGATGATTTTCATCCAGCTGAGAGGACCGGATGCAACACCATTTGTTGATGATACCGGGGAACCTTTGGGTCTGGTTGAAGAGAAATCAAAACCAGTCCCACCACCGCTTTTATGAACAACAGCGGTGTTTTTGACTGTTCCCATTATTTCAACCAGATCATCCTCAACAGGCAATATGAAACATGCAGAAAGCTGTTGTCTGTCACCTTCTTTACCTGCATTTGCCAATGTAGGAGAATTTGGCAAGAAATCAAGGTTGTACATTACATCAAAGAAGTCATCTGCTAATTCTTTGTCACCATTTGATATTACAAATGCGACTCTTTCACATAGTCCGCTCCAATCCTCCCCTTTATGGTAATACCTTTTACCGAGGATATCTTCAGCAATGGGGCTAAGTTTTTTGCATTGAGTTGTTATTCCCATTTTTTCACCTTACAGTTATAAATAAAATTTTCATCATTTGCATTCCATCAATCAATCTTCAGCTTTGTAGAAATCCTTAATATTCAGACTCTAATGGAAACTCACAATTATTTTAAAAATACCATATGTTGAACAGAGTTACCAGTTTCAGCCTGATTGGTACTTGTTTGAATAAGTATTCCACATAGCATCAAATATAAGTCACCATTCAAATAGTGGCAGAACTCAAATTCTTATTTCTACCCTTCAATCCCTGCTTTTTTGACGCGTTCCAGCCAACCAGCCACAGTGGAAAGATAGCCAGTAACCCTTAACAGCTGATGCACGTTATGATTCATACAATTTGGACATACCGGTTGATCGCACACAGGACAATGCTCAATATTTGCCACGTTTCCCTTTGAACACTTCTTTTGATTATTCACTACCCAAAATAGAACTGAGCAGGGTGTTTCTTTATCTGTTTTCATGGTTTGTTCATCATTGAACTCTTCACACCAGTCCACGCACCTATCGACAAATTTGTTCAATGGCAGTGCAAGCATTTCCTCTAGTGTTATTGGTTTCATTTCCCTTATACCACATCATTTCTGAATCTTTTTTGACATCTTCCGATGCAAGCCGATGCCTAGGTCCCTATAAGCTGAACCTACGGTTATCATATTGGTTACCCCAAAGATATAGTTGATGGAATCATACAAAATACACTTAATGCTCATATATTTCATGCAGACTTTTTATATAGCTACTAACAAAAAGTATACCGCACGCGACAATAGAAACTATGAAAAACTTGCCAACATAAAAAACAACAAAAAATACCACTGTCTTGTAGAAGTAAGACTCTAAGCAGTCAAAAAACAGTCGTGTTTCTTCAAAGACTATCCTTAGATGGCACCTTAACTTAATGGCATCTGAAGGTGTAATCGAAAAAAGTGTTGATCATATTCAGGATAGAGCACCTGTTACAGTAGGCAGTGCTCATTACTCGAATAAAGTTAAACGGACAAATGAAGAGGACATGGGGATTACGGGGAATTTATGATCTAATTAAAGGTTGCAAAGATTTGAATAATCGAATGTAATGTTTTATTCATCCGGCCCAAGAGCACATTGTCTTCCCAAGTATTCACTACCCCAGTCACAAAGTGCTTCAAGTATAGGAGTAACGGTCTTACCAAATTCCGTTAATGAATATTCGACCTTTGGAGGAATCTCCGGATACATCTTGCGGTTTACCAGGCCATCCTCTTCAAGCTCCCTTAGCTGTTTCGTCAGCATCCTTGGGGAAACTCCATGTAGTTTCTGCTGTAGTTTGTTATAGCGTATGACCTCAAGTTCTTTTAGTTGCCAGAGGATCAAAGGTTTCCATTTCCCCCCGATTACATCAAGGGTCGCTTCCACAGGGCAGTGATATTCTTTGTTATTCCTTATGTTGATCAGTTTTTCGTCGTTTCCCATAATCTCACTTAAGTATACTTTTTGTTAGTGACTATATATTAAGTCTGTATGAAGTATATGTGCATTAAGTGTACCTTGATATTATATAAGGCAATTCATTGAATTTATATGGTTTAAAACCAGGAAGATATTAACATGAATTCACAATGAACCCCCTCCTTTTGTGGATTTAAATCCGGGACTCGATATCTTCAATTAAGCGCTGACAACTTTCAATAGAACAGGATGCTTAGTTGTTGTTAATTATAGTTTATATGACAACACTTTGGATTAAAAACTTGCAATCTAGATCACTGGTTTCTCACTGTAAACAATATCCTTAAATACCTGTTTTTGCTTTATTGTTGTCGCAACAACAGTTGTTGCAGCAACACACTTGAAAGAGTAAATCTGGACTCCATACCCCCCGGAGTATTCATCCGGATAACATATCACATCCACACTAACCAACAGGAAGTGTCTCAAATGGTTGAATTAGATCAAACAAGAATAGAGCAGATAGGATACAATGACATACCCGGCGTAGCACTCACTGAATCAAATGTCATTGCAGAATTTATAAAAAAGACAAAGATCCAGGATGTACTTAACTGGAGTCACAAGAATTCATTGTGGTTCGTGTCAAATGCAATGGGTTGTTGTGGTGTTGAGGAGATTGCTGGAAATATGGCTCACTATGGCATGGACCGTTTCGGTATTATCCCGCGTAACTCCCCAAAACATGCTGATGTACTACTCATTACAGGGTATGTAACAAAGAAGTACTTGTCAGCACTGAAAAGAATATGGGATCAGATGCCTTCGCCAAAGTGGGTTATTTGTTATGACGACTGTTCCATCAGTGGTGGTCCTTTTTACGAATCTTACAGCACTGTTCAGAATGTGGATGAAATATTCCCTGTAGATGTCTATGTTCCGAGCTGCCCGCCAAGACCTGAAGCTTTTGTTCAGGCTTTTGTCGAACTTCAAAAAAAGATCGAAGCAAAGAAAGACAAAGGTACGGAGTATTGAGAAATATACTTTCTCTGCAACAGCCATCTTTAAATAACAAGTTTATACACTATTGCCAGAACAACAGTTGTTGCCACAACAGTATACAATAAAGGAGTAAATCATGGAAGACATTCCCCTCGGAGCATTCATCTCAATAACATATCGTAGTCATTTTGTGTGGATAAATAACAAAATGAAAGAAATAGGACTTTCTGCAGGCCAGTTCTTCGTACTCATGGTGCTTTCACATGATCAGGGCATTACACAGGACACACTTGCCTGGAGGCTTCTCATAGACAAAGGAAGTATTGCCCGGGCAGTCAGAATCCTTGAAGACAAAGGATTTATCAGACGTATCACCGATGAAAGTAACCGTCGAGCTGTGCTTATTTATCTCACGGAAACCGGGGAACAGCTCATCCCGAAAGTTCTCAAAATTGATCAGGAACTGGAAGAAACTACATTATCAGGATTTACGGAGGAAGAAAGGACACATGCGAAGGTACTACTCCACAAAATTGCACAGAATTCTTATGAAGCTGCTTATAAAGACGGTGAGAAACGGAAGGAGTTTCCACTTAAAAAAATCTAGTCAACAATAGTTTATACCTCTACCAAATGGAGATTAAAAATAATGAAAAATCAGGCTATAGATAAAAACCCTATTTCAAGCAGTAAATTAGCACTACCTATCCTGCTGGCTGCTTCCATGATCACTCTTATGGGAGGAGCAGCAGTTGCACCTGCACTTCCGAAGATGGGTCAATATTTCAGCAATTTAGAGAATGCAGAATACCTCCTGTCATTTATGGTAACCTTGCCCTCTCTTGCAATCGCTTTGAGTTCCCCGTTCATGGGAATCATTGCAGATAAATACGGTAAAAAGAAATTACTTATAGCTTCCCTTCTCCTTTTCAGTCTGTCAGGAGTTACAGGAGCTTATTTTGACTCTCTTGAATCTATTCTTGCGGGAAGGTTTGTTCTTGGGATAGCGATCGCAGGAATAATGATCTGTGCAACCGCATTGATCACTGATTATTATGCGGATCCTGCAAAAAGACAGAAGATTTATGGAATGCAAGCTGCATCCATGGGTTTTGGTGGTTTGATACTGGAAACCGGAGGTGGAGGACTTGCTGAATTTAGCTGGCGTTATCCATTCTTTATCTATTTGATTGCTTTGCCAATAATGTTCGGTGCATTTTCCTTGCTGGAACCTGCAAAACATCACACACTGGTAAGTAAAAATGAAACAACATACCCAAAAAGTAAATTGAAGATAGGAGCCATAGCATTTGTCTATTTTATAATGTTCATTGCAATGGTACTTATGTTCACTGTACCTTCAAAAGGACCATTCCTCTTTACTGAAAGTGGAATTACTTCCAGTCTCATAGGAGGTATTTTGCTTGGCCTTTTGGGAATGGCCAGTATGGTGGCTGCTCTTTGTCAGGTTCGAATTTCAAAATATCTGGACGAACTGATGAGATGTGCTTTAGGTATTGGGTTTACAGGCCTTGGTTTATTCTTAATGGCAAATGGTAGTATGGCTACTATTGTTGCAGGTGTTGTATTTGCTGGAATAGGAACCGGCGTGATCCAACCGACTTTAATCCATTGGATCGGTCTGCTTTCACCCCAGCATCTGCGTGGAAGGATCTTTGGTGGATTAACCTCGATATTGTTCCTCGCTCAATTTGTATCTCCCATAATCATGCAACCTTTACTCGGGAACGGTATGTCACTTGCCAGCGCGTTTGGATACTTTGGTCTGGCAGGAGTTGCTATGGGGATTATTATACCTGCTGGAAATATAGTATTAAGACAGAGCAAAAATTTTACTCTGGGACCAAATACAGATATTGTTCATCTTGAAAATGCTGTTTATGATGAGGATGAATAATCCTCATTTTACTTTTCAGTATCTTAATGGATTCATTGTCTGGAAATCAAGCAAATCAAGATGAAGTATTGTTTTATTTTGATTGCTTGCTTCATTTTTGCTTTTTTCTCATTATCTGAATTCAATCCGAATATTGAATCATTTCCCTCATCTCCTTCGTGTTTCGATTAAAAAAACCTTCTAACCATATCTTTCAATTATTTCATTGGCTTCAATGCGATTGTGTTCAAGCTCCTGCACCACAAATTTGTTATTTTCTTTTTAGAGATGGATCTCTGATTTCTTACTCTCATCAACATCATTAAATACCAAATAGACATAGTTGCATCGTCAACAGTTGACTGGACAACTAAATTTATATGGAGCAAAATATGGACAATATACCCATCGGAGCATTAATCTCAATTACCTATCGCAGTAATTTTGTGAGGCTTAACACCAGAATGAAAGAACTTGGACTTTCTGGTGGCCAGTTCTCCGTGCTCATGGTACTTTCACATAATCAGGGTGTTACACAGGACACACTTGCCTGGAGACTCCTCTTAGATAAAGGAGGTATTGCCCGTGCAGTCAAGGTTCTTGAAGATAAAGGATTTATCGAACGCATCACCGATGAAAATGACCGTAGAGCTGTACATATTTATCTCACGGAAAGCGGAGAGAGAATCATCCCGGAAGTTATCAGGATCGATCAGGAAATGGAACAAATTATTTTCTCAGGATTTACTGAGAAAGAAAAAACACAGATAAAGGCACTGCTTCTCAAAATGGCACAGAACAGTTACGAAGCTGCTTATGATAAAAATGACAGGAAATGGAAGGAGTTCCCACTGGAAAGCTGCAACAAAGTGCCGAATGTAATATTGAAAAAGGACTGATAAATATGGATACTAAAACCATTGATCTTGGAAATGATAAGATATCAACCATTTTCTGGAAATATGCTATTCCCTCAATAGGTTCAATGTTAATAATGGCAGCTTACTTTGTGGCTGATGGTATCATTGTTGCTAGAGGAGTGGGAAGTACTGCACTGGCGGCTGTAAATTTATCTATACCATTGATGATGGGAACAAATGCAGTAATACTGGCACTTTCTTTGGGTGCATCAATAATTATTTCCATCATGCTGGCCCAGAAAAAATACAGGGAAGCCAGCAACATATTTTCTGTGGTTTTTGCCACAACTACCATAATTGCTGTTCTGTTTTCAGCAACAGGACTGTTTTTCCTTGAAGATATATCCTACGCGATAGGGGCTACTGAAGAGATAAATGGAATGGTACAGACATATCTGTCAGTCATTCTGTATTTCATTATCTTCTTCTGTCTTCAGATCACCTTATCAAATGCCATCAGAAATGACGGAAACCCAAAGCTTGCACTACTCAGCACTCTTGGCGGAAGTATACTGAACATACCGCTTGATGCGTTCTTTGTCTTTGTGCTTCACTGGGGACTCTTTGGAGCAGCGTTAGCCACAGGAATGTCACAATTAGTAGGTGCAGCAGTATTATTCACCCATTTCCTTCGAAAACAGGGACATCTGCGTTTTGTGCTGCCTCATTTCAATTTGCAGATCATATCAAGGATAGTTCACAATGCAATTCCCCTGTTCATTGAAACCATTTCAATAGCAATTTTCTTCGCTACTATGAACATTCTGGCAGCTAAATACTACGGAACTACCGGAGTAGCTGCTTTTGCAATAGTTGGAGCTGTCTCAATGATATCTACAATGTTCTTTGTCGGGATCGGCCAAACAAATCAACCCCTGATAAGTTACAATTTCGGTCATGGGAAACATAGCAGAATACACGATATTGTAAAGTATTCATTAAAAACAACAACTGTACTTAGTATTGCAACAATCGCTATCATTGCGATATTCAGCGAACAGCTCGTTAGCCTGTACGTAAATGTATCTGCAGAATCCGAGCTTGTTTCCTTGACAAGCTTTGCATTAAGACTCTATTCTGTCGGCTATATATTTACAGCGATAAACATAGCGTTGGTAAAATATTTCCAGTCTACCGAAGACCGTAGAACGTCTTTGATACTAACATCCCTGAGGGCTTTTGTTCTTTTAATTCCTGCTGCATTGATAGTTCCAAAAATATTTGGAGATATGGGAATCTGGTTAGTGATACCGTCTGTGGAATTTATGATTGCTATTCTTTCAGGGTATATATATTGGAGATCTTTCTCTGCAAGAGATGTGATGGATCACCAAACTCCACATTTCGATCTTGATGAATGAAGAAAGTAGAGATTACGACTGGTAATTTCTACGCTCAGTAAGGAAAACAATATCAAATATCAGGGATAAGTTTTCGTTAAGAACTTGTCCTATTCAATTTTAACAATAAAGATCATGGTGTGATGAAATGGATGATCCATTGGAATTTTTGAGAAACATTAAATCCGTAGCGCTTGCAACTGTTAACAACAACATACCGGAAGTTCGGATAGTTGATGTGATGCTGCATGAAGACGATAAGCTATACTTTTTGACAGCAAGGGGAAAACCATACTACAAGCAACTAAAAGCTAATCCAGAAATATCCATTGTTGTCATGGATGAGAATTATGTCACTGTAAGAGTTAAAGGAAAAATAGAGTTTGTTGATAGAAGTTTCCTAGATAAGATGTTTGATGCGAATCCGGTCATGAACCACATATATCCGGGAGATACAAGGGAAATTCTGGAAGCATTTTGCCTTCCAAAAGGAGTAGGTGAAGTTTTTGACCTCTCGACAAATACTCCAAAGCGTGAAAGATTCGCATTCGGAGGAAAAACTCCAATTGAACCCGGATACAAAATTACTGACAAATGTATTGCCTGTGGAATATGCAAGGATTCATGCCCGACTGGAGCCATAAACGAAGGAGACATTTACATCATTGAAAGCTCGCTGTGCCTTGAATGTGGTAACTGCTACGAAAAATGTCCTAATTATGCAATTGAAGAACCTCTTGAATTTTAGACAGGAACGGAGTGGGGATAATGGAACAAAATTTGGAACAAAACAAGAACAATGCAATCGCATTCTACAAAATGGCCTATGAAGGGAATCCCAGAAAGGCAACTGAACTCTACGTGGGCAAAGAATACATTCAGCACAATCCATTGGTGGATGATGGAACTGAAGAATTCATCAAGTACTTCGAAAGGATGCAGGCTGAATATCCTGAAAAAAGTATCGAATTTGTAAGGGCGATAGCAGAAAGCAATCTGGTTGCTCTGCACACACATCAAATATGGCCAGATAACGAAGAATATGTTACAATGGACTTTTTCAGATTTGACGATAATGGGAAAATAGTCGAACACTGGGACAGCATACAAATGATCCCGGAAGAATCTGCGAATGAGAATGGCATGTATTAAGATACTAGTGGATGTCAATATGGTTTTTTAGAAAAGGAAAACTCTTGATTTTAGTGAGCCTGCTTATGCTGTTGAAAGACAGGATTCAGAGAAGATCCGGCAGATTAGGGCGATTTCTAGTGGAACTCCTGATTTTGAATGGCACGAAATAGACATGCTGTTCAATAACACAAACCTAAATATCAGAGATTGCAAATTTTCTGCAGTGACGTTATCCCATCTTTTTTCTTGCTTCTTCTACTTCATTCAACAGGTCAACTTTTTGCTTTTTTCTTGCTCCTTCTACTTCATCTACTACCTCAGGATAGTCCACGAATATTGAATAAATGTCAAGGGATGCCACAATGTCCACAATACCTACAGCACCAACAACTTCACCTGTATTAGCTCTGATTGGAGCGACTACAACACACTTTCCTTTATAGACACCCTCTAAAGGTCTCGTTCTGACAATTCTGTTTGTCTTTATGACCTCTTCAAGGATCGGACCAGTGTACCCTCTGTCTACAACCATTCCTTTTTCCATAAGAATTCCCTTGCAATTAACACTGCGAATAGTTGTTGGAATACCACAAAGAGAATGTACTGCCATTGCTATATATTCCATATCATCGGCTGTGGAATCCGCACATAGCTTCATACAAACCCGTTCATTGGATTCTTTATTTGATGCCATTTTCTAATCCCCTTCTTTAAATGTTAGGAAGATCAGTGGAAAGAAAAACTGATCAATGAATTATCAGGTGTATTTTGCTTCAAGATATTATTTTTGAACGTACCCGTTTTTACTTTCTAATTCTTCAAAGTCTTCATCGATCAACAATTAGTAAATTAGTTTTAAATAGGATATGTCTTTGGAACTTAAATTACTAAAAACTATTACTAAACTAAGACAACGAAAAATTGTATTTAATAAAGTTCGGGAAAGGTTGTATATATGGGAATCTCATGGGCTGTGATTTATCAGCCTGTAGACAATAGACGGCGCTAAGGCTGTGACTATAGGCACAAGAAGCCAGATCCTTCCTTTTAATATATTGTAGTCGGTTAGAAGATGTTCCCAGCTATGACCTGCAATGTAATAGCCAAAGAGAAACTCAAAGGCAACAGTCAGAAAAAGCCACATTATTCCAATATACGCATAATCTCTCGGAGTGCCTGTAACACCTGAAAACATGAAGAATACATAGGAAAATGCTATGATAAGTGTGCAGAAAATAACAGTACTGACTTGATGAGCAAGGAGCTCACTAAAAAATTTCCCATAAAAAGAATTCCTGATAATCCCATTGATGATTGCAAAAACCACAAGGATGAACCATGCACCAATTGAATAAATATATATGATTTTCCACGAATTATGACCCCTTTAAGAACATATATCATTTACCATTTGTTATAGTTCCCATGCAACTTAGCAGGACAATATTTGAGTATGCCAATCATCTTGGATCTAAGTTTGATGGTGATATTGGAGTATTGGAAAGAAAACACGTTCATGCTGATTCTATCGTATATATTGGAAAAGAAGCAAACAATATTGATGAACAGGAATTGAATGTTGAGCAAGCTCAGGAGTTCATCAACAAGGATCAAGAGATGCAGAGGATTCTCAACATAACTGTATCTGAAGCTAAGGACATGGGAGTTCCAAAGACTACATTGTGGGATATGCAGAAAAGGATAAATGATACAGGGAATTTGAATTTGAATACTCTAGCTGTGATGAAGTGGATATGGCAAATTTGAAATGAAAGAACGCTCAATCATTTAAACCATATTTCTTTTTAAAGTCATATATTGATACTAAGTGATTTGGAGTAGCAAATTTAGCCATTTTTTCGCTAGTTGATTCATCCTGCATCCCCCACACTGTATTTGAAAAAGTATAACCTAAAAATGACATTATTCCTGAACCTTCTATTCCGCCAGCAACACCACCTATTAAGCCAAGACTAAGTGATATTCCAAACTTAATTTCATCAGACCTCTTTTTAATTATATTGGCATCGTTCCAAACATTATCTAAAATATCAGATATGTTTTTTTCTTTTTCTGGCTCTGTAGAAAACCTACTTCTCATTTTATTTTAGCATAATAATTTAAAAAGGATAAATCCCCTGAGTATTACTTGCGATAGAAACACAAAAGGGGATGATTGTGTTTTGCCTAACAAGTACTTAAAGTTTGTTGATACAGCGCTAGCTGTATCAGGAAACTCACACCTTCAGATTTACAGTTTTAAATATTCTAAAAGAAAATATACTCAGCACCAGCTATTGACATTGGTTTTGTTAAAAGAATATCTTGATGAAGATTATAGAGATATTGTTGAACTTGTAGAAGTGATGGATAAAGTTAAAGCAAGAATTGGATTAAAAAAAGTTCCACATTTTACTACACTGCATAAATTCATTACAAGAATTAAATATATCTACTTCACTGGATTATTGCAGCAAACACTAAAGAGGATTTCGAGAAACTACCATCAATACTCATACAATTTAATAAAATTTAAATAATAGCAAAGCAAATTTACTATTATGGATTCTTTTACTGATTTTGCCTTAAATGAAGAATATAAGCGTCTCCAATCTGTCGGAGATAAGCTTGCTGAAATTGAATATTTAGTAGATTGGAAGCCTTTTCGCCCTATTCTGGAGTCAATGTACATAAACAGAACAGCTTCAGGCGGACGGCCTGAAGCTGATGTTATTGTAATGTTCAAGATGCTTGTTCTGCAACAATGGCATGGTCTTTCTGATGCTGAGCTTGAAAAGCAGTGTATTGACAGGATATCCTTTAGGAAATTCCTGGGATTTCCTGAATATGTACCAGACAGTACAACTGTCTGGTCATTCAGGAAGAGAATTATCGACAATGGTAAAGAAAAAGCGGTGTGGGATGAAATGCAGAATCAGCTTGATGCTCTTGGTTTGAAGATTAAAAAAGGAATGATCCAGGATGCAACTTTTATTCACTCAGATCCAGGACATGCAAAAGCAGATGTACTCAGAGGAAAAGATGCGAAAACAAGAAGAAGCAAAGATGGAACCTGGACTAAGAAAAATGGTAAATCTCACTTTGGATACAAACTTCATACAATTATTGATAAGGATTATGAACTAATCAGAAGATTTGAGACAACAACTGCATCACTTCACGATTCACAGGTTGATCTGTCTGAAAAGGGTGAAGTGGTGTATAGAGATAAAGGATATTTTGGAGCAATAGCAAAAGGTTTTGCAGCAACAATGCAACGAGCTGTAAGAGGACATCCTTTAGGAATAATGGATATCCTCAGAAATGAAAGAATAAGTGTGAAAAGAGTCCCTTGCGAAAGAGTGTATGCAGTGACAAAAGAAATATTTAAAACCAGAAAGGTTCTTGTTACAACTGTAGAAAGAGTGAATGCAAAAATGTTGATGACAGCTTTTTGTTTTAATCTGCATCAATTGAGGACACTAAAAACCAAAGGAGTAATTTAGGATAGCGGGAGCTATACTAAAAATAAGGATTAATGAAGAGAAATTAAACAAAATGATAAAAAATGAGAGGATATAATTGAGTTTGAATACTTTAATGATCTAAAATGAGGGAATATCGAAATCCTCTAAAACTATTCTATTCACGCGGAGAGCAGATAGAGATTACTGCTATTATAGTTATTAACCAAACTTTTAATACTAATTGAGTATAACAATACTGTATGGCTAAACCCGAACAAATTCCGATAAAGCATCATCTTTCATCAGAAGAATTGCTTAAACATATTAAGTCATTAGAGAAAGACACACGAGTTCTACAACGTTTATATTTTGTTAAACATCGTTATGAAGGAGCTTCTGTTAATGAAGCAGCTAAACTTGTAGGGATATCAAAACCCGTTGCATATCAATGGCAAGAGCGGTGGAATCAAGACGGATATGAAGGATTAAAGCCTAGGTTTTCAGGAGGATGTCCTTCCAAACTCACTGATGATCAAAAAGAAAAACTAAGGGACATGTTACATGAAAGAGATGATTGGTCTACAAAAGAAGTTCAGGAACTCATTTATAATGAATTTAAGGTTCAATACACCATTAAGCAAATACTAGTGATCTTGAAGAAGTTTGGCATGCATCATGCCAAACCATATGCGCATGATTATCGAAGACCACAAAATGCAGAAGATTGTTTAAAAAAAACTTACCGTTAATCGATGATGATTGCGTTATCGGATTTCTTGATGAATCATCTCCCCAAACAACATCAAATACGGTTCGTTTATGGTCTTTCAATAAACCTGCCATCTTCAAAAACACAACCAGGATAAAAGCAAACTCCTTCGGTTTTTATGCATTGAATGGTAATTCTGTTATTGATTTCAAAGAACATTCAACCAAGGAGGATGTATGTTCGTTTTTATCAGCTGTTAAAAACAATAACATGGGAGAGAGAATCGTAATTATTCTCGACAATTTTAGATCACATCGAGCAAAATATACAGTGGAATTTGCACAGGCAAATGATATTGAATTGGTCTATTTACCTCCATATTCACCCGACTTGAATCCAATCGAATTCATCTGGAAAAGTGTCAAAAGAATTATTTCTCGCAATTTTGTGAAAGATCTGGATCATATGAAAAATCTGATTGCTGAGGAGTTTATTGATTGTTCATCGAAGATTAGCTTCGCAAGAAAATGGATTGAGACATTTCTGGATAATAAGTTGAAAATGTTAAGTTAATAACTATAATTCAAGTGGGTTTACTAGTGGCCACTGTAGTTACTATTATTCCTGGAGAACAGGAAAGAAACAAAGATCTTTCCTGAAAACAAGTATCTCTATTGATACTGCAAAGTTCATTGTTACTGGTTTCAAGATATCAGATAAGCCTGTGCATGATGCAAAGCATGCAATGAAATTACTGAAGCAATGCCACAAAACTCGTAGATCAAAGTACTATGTAATGGACAAAGGTTATGATTCAGAAGACATACATTCACTAACAAGAGAACAACTAGATTCGATAGCTATGATTCCTTTGAGACAAAGAAAAAGGAAGAGAATCAGAGGCAAATATCGCAGAAAAATGGTATGGGAATTTGACAAAGCATTGTATCATAACAGAAACCTGGTTGAAACGATGTTCTCCGTTCTGAAAAGGAAATATGGGGAAGCGATTAGGGCAAAAAAGTATTGGAATCAAGTGAAAGAAGTCAAATTCAAGATATTAGTCCATAACCTTGACAGGTATGTCAAGGTTATTTTTATTATTCAAATGAGGATTTCTACAGAGCCCTCATATTCTCTTTTTTCAACTTAACGTCAATCCCTCTTGCCCTCCTAGAATATTCCTGAGTCATTCTGAAATTTTTCCATTTGTTAACACGCTTGTTGATCGGAAAAACCATTTTCCATCGCATAGCATAATAATCAACCCTTTTTGATAGACGAGAACTCAACTTATATTTAATCTGCGGTCTTCCCCTCTGGCCTTTCTTTCGAGGAATCTCTTTTTTAGTACAAGATATCCTCGCCTTCTTTTCTTGGCCTGTTCATAATAGCGGGAATAACGATGAAGTATCTTATATACGGCACTTCTTGTCACCTTATGTTTTTTGTGTGGGTTCTGATTTACAAGCTCAGTAAGTTCATCGACGGTCAAGTATTTATTTCCATTATCCCTCATAGTTTGCAATAATAAGAATTTCGCAGCTCCTACAGTACCTCGATAGTAGCAATACTTACATAGAAGATGTTCGGGATATTCTTTATCAGAACCACATGAGGGGCATTCATTTTCCATATTACAACGGCACCCGTTATTTTTTTTACTGCTTAATGCACAGCAGCGATACTGCCCATTGCTTGCAATGGCAGTTGTAGTGAGAGCGCTACGCTTGAGTGGGTGTGAAGGCTCAGACATTGATAATTTGAAGCTTATAAATATCGGTTGTGACTTCATTGAGCTTAAGAGAAGGAACTGCGATGTCTATTACTGGATGGGGAAAAAGAGGGATCTTGTTGCCAGAAGCGAGGGTGGCAAACTCCAGTCCATAGACGTCTCATATACTAATGACATCGACCCAAGGGAAACTGAGGGTCTGCACAAGTTTAGCAAGCTCAATGATGCAGAACTTATTCTCCTGACAGAAGATATTGAAAAGGAAGAAGATGGCATCAGTTTCGTGCCTCTGTGGAAGTGGTTATTGAGGTGATCTATTTTTACGTCATCACTATCTTTTACTATTTCAACAGCAAAGCGCCGCTTGCGGCGTGTTGGTTGCACTGCGTTAAATCGCATTGATTCAAAATCGATCATATTTTAAACAATCCTGCATGAAATTTAAAGTGTAACCATTGACCAGAAGGATGCTGAGGGCTTTGCTCTCATATCGCACTCGATCATCAATGGTTATAAATATAATGATTACAAAAATAATCATTGTGGAATTCTACAACCGGGAGAAAGAACTCTCCCTAATGTCCCTCCTCGACAAAAGCAAACCGTCCTTCCTCGTAATAACCGGCAAAAGAAGGGTCGGGAAGACCGAGCTTATCAAACAGTTCAGCAGGGACAGGAAAGCACTCTACCTGTTTGTGGACAGTAACAAGAGCATAGATATACTCATGGACGAGTTCGACAGGATGCTCAGGGAAGAACTTGAACTACCTGATTACATAAATGTTAAGGAACCTGAGAATTTTCTCAGGTTCATTACATCCTATGACAGGGATATAGTGATAGCCATCGATGAGTTCCAGAGATTCCTTAAGATATATCCTTCCTTTATTACCCAGCTCCAGAGATACTGGGATATGAAGTCTGATGATTGCAAGGTCTTTCTCATCGTATCGGGTTCTTCCATCGGTATGATAAGAAAGATATTCATTGAGGAGAAAGCTCCACTCTTTAAGCGGGCGGACAACATACTGACACTTCGTCCTTTCACGGTTCACGAGACCTTTGCCATGCTTGATGAAATAGAGATCACGGATATGCAGGAAAAACTGGACCTGTATTTCCTTTTTGGAGGAACGATCTACTATTACCGCCTTTTTGAAAAATATCAGTGTACCGGGTTCCTTGATGCACTCGAAAAGCTCGTGTTCAGCGAGTTTGCACCGCTGAAAGATGAGGTAAGGGATATCCTTATCGAAGAATTCGGCAAGGAACACTCTACCTATTATGAGATAATATCGGCTATATCTCAAGGTAAATGTTCCAAAAGCGAAATATCGGAGATGACACACGTATCTTCAAACTCTCTTTCACATTATTTCTATGACCTTGCGGACCTGCTCGGGATAGTTGAGTACAGGATACCCGTTACAGACAGCCCAAAAAAGAGTAAGAGAGGGAGATATTTCCTCAAGGATAATCTCTTCAGGTTCTATGGCCGTTTCATATATTCTGCATTGAGCCAGTACATGGGTGGTAAATATGACCCTATAATGGAAAATGTTCTACAACAGTGGCAGAGCTACACCGGGAAATTATTTGAGGATATGATCCGAGAGCTGATAAGTAGCAGGCTAATTTCCGAATATCCTGAAATTGGAAGCTGGTGGAACAGGAAAGGAGATGAGATAGATATACTGGCAATAAACCGTGAAAAAAGTGAGGTTATGGCAATTGAGATAAAGAATAAGGAGCTTACCAGGGATGAAGCAAGACGCATCCTCAACTCTACTTCAGAGAAAATAGAACTGATTACCGATGTATCTGGCATGAATTTCAATGTAGGGATCGCTGCAAGAAACATAGAGGACAGGAAGTTGCTTGAAGATGAAGGATTTCTTGTATGGGAACTGGAGGATCTCCTGTAAGGTCACATATTTTTTATCATGTTGGAGTAAGAAGACCACCGTTTTCAAACGGTGGATGAATTACGTCCCCTGTTGGAACTACCGTCAATAATCCCATGCAGCCTGAAATGCAGACATTGAAGCTTTGTTGCCTTCTATAAGGTATGGTACTTCATCGATAATAATTACAGGTTTTTCATTGGTCTGCTCTGCAATGAATTTCAATGCAGCATCCCATTTAGTGATCTTTGGCTGGTAAATACCAAGTTGTTCGGATGTCTTTTCAAGAAAGTCCTCTACCTGATGCTCAAGGTCAAGTTTCTGGGACAAATAATAGACAGAAGATTTTCCAGCCATGAATTTCAGCACAAGTTCTGTTTTACCAACACGCCTTCTTCCATATATTACGATCAGTGATGAAGAATCACGGGAATATTCGGATTCAAGAAATTCTAATTATTCGGTGCGATTGATAAATAGACTCATAATCCTAAGTATCAGGAGTCTATATTATATACATTTCTGCTGGTTGATGTAGTACAGTAGATCTTGATACTCAAAAAATAGCAAAAAATCATTTTTCCGACTTATGACTCTGTAGAAATCCTCTAAAATTCAAACAATAGTAGAAGTCAATAAAACTTCTGTATATTTTTCTGAATGGTGATCGTTTTGTCTAATATTAGCTACAGATAGTGATTTCAATAGGCTTTCTACAGAGCCAATTGTTTCAACTTCTATATACTATTTTACAGATTATTGTCTTTTTACAATTTAATGTTTATTCAATTAATCAGTTTAAATAATTTTTAAAGAACAGATATAATGAATAAAATAATAGTTTTGTTCTTTCGAATTAAAATACTTTATAGACTATTGATTAAAGTTCGGTGTTTTACAGTTACCCAGATCCCAAAATACTAGCGCAAGAGGTTTGATTCGAATACAAAAACCTTCAGCAAACCAAGTCCGAAATCTAACATCTCTAATCTGGCTGAGCAAAACCCTCACAAAAGATATAACAATAAATACCAACATTAACCAAAAAAGTAACCACTGATCAAACAATTAACGTAAAAAGAGTTTGGTGCGGGAGGTGTGATTCGAACACACGAACTCCTACGAGACTAGGCCCTCAACCTAGCGCCTTTGGCCTGGCTGGGCAACCCCCGCATAAGATTTGCTGATGGAATTGTCGATTTAAGTGAAAGAACATTCACTAAAGATATACATGTTGAAAAGTTTGGTGCGGGAGGTGTGATTCGAACACACGAACTCCTACGAGACTAGGCCCTCAACCTAGCGCCTTTGGCCTGGCTGGGCAACCCCCGCATCATGAAGGACTACTATAAAGATAAGGAGAGTAAATCTCCTAAACCAAGTCAGAGAGACTCTAAAATCTGCCCCAACTGGCTGGCTTTCTCTTTAATAGTTGTTCCTGCATTTATAATTAACTGTTGAACTGTGTATGAACCATCTGATTCCATAGTGAAAATGAAAGATCTTTCATCTTCGGACACAGTAATGGCATCAATTTCACAAGCTAATTCACATTGTTTACAGAGTATGCATTTCAGATTATCGTCGCCAGTTATTTCTGCACCGTTTGGACCAAGATGAATAATGTCTTGTGGACATTCATCCACACATGCACCACACTGATCACAGTTCTCAAACTTAACGACTGGCATATTCTTGTAGCCACATGCCACACCAGCCTGCCATTTTGCATGATCGTAGCCATAGCCCATATGAGCAATCGCTTCAAGAACTACCTTCTGACCTTCCTTCAGGTCAATGATAGGAATCTTTTGATCAGCAGCCTGAACTGTTTCATCAGATGACACAAGGTCACCTGAATATACCATTTTCGGACCTTCTGCACTGAGAGTCAGAGATACCTTGCATGCAGGGCATTCTGAACCGCAGGTACACTCTTCAACAGGTACGAACTCCCCAATGTCTGTTGTCAAAGGAATAAGGCCAAGCCTTAAAGCTAATTGTTCATCAAAGAGGACTGAAGTATTGTTGTAAATGTTTACATCATCTATAGCAAGAGTTGGTACATCAGAGAGCGATGCTCTCCTTATACCGTTAGCAAGAGCTGCGCTTGCATTAGACAATATAAACTTTGCAGACCTCTCAGACAGCTCAAGTATGTCTACTTCCATTGTCATGAGTTCATATCCATTTATTGTTTTATACCCTTCTTCCGCCCTTTGGACGTGTACCGTCGTGAGGGACAGGAGTTACATCTTGTATTCTACCGATCTTGATACCTGCTCTGGCAAATGCTCTGATAGCAGCCTGTGCTCCCGGACCAGGGCTTCTCTGTTTGTTTCCACCAGGTGCACGCACCTTGATGTGAACGCCTTCAATACCCTTGTCTCTAAGAGTATCTGCAAGCTGGGAAGCCATCTGCATAGCAGTGTATGGTGAGCTTTCATCACGAGCTGCCTTTACAACCATTCCACCAGAGGATTTGGATATAGTTTCAGCACCAGTGATATCAGTCACGGTAATGATAGTGTTATTGAATGAGCATTTTATGTGTGCTACAGCCCATATTCCATTCGCTACCATAACTTACTCCTCCTTTCCTACAACTGCTGAAGCAATCTGTGCTGGCCTTTCAGGATGTGATTCGCCAGTGAGTGGTGAATTGCCATAGTAATCGATATTCATCTCTTCAGTATGAGAGATAAGCATACCAGGAATTGTTACTTTCTGGCCGTCTATTGCAATGTGACCGTGTGTAATAAATTGCCTTGCCTGCCTAGGAGTCCTTGCAAGACCAAGCCTGTATACCTGAGTCTGCAATCTGCGCTCCAGAATTGTTTCAGCTTCAAGTGCAAGAATATCATCAATATTTGCATCAGCTGAAAGGATTGAATATCTCCTAAGTCTGGCGAGAATCTGGCCTGATTCAGTCTTAAGATGACCTGTGAGTTCTGTTTCCGCAGATTCTGCAAGAATTCTACGGGCATCTCCCCTATACTTTCTAAGAATACTGACTGCCTTCCAAAGTTCCTTTTTGTTACGGAGACCGTACTTTTTAAGGAGTTCTACTTCAGTTGCCATCCTGGCTGCCTGCCAAGGATGTTGAGGAGTATCGTAACTCTTTCTACTTTTACCTGGATATCCCATGAGATCACCTTATTTACTTCTTCTTGCTTACGCCAATGGTTGAGCCACGCCTTCCTGTGGACTTTGTTCTCTGACCTCTGACCTTAAGACCTCTTTCGTGCCTCAGACCACGGTATGCTCTGACCTTCTTCAAGTTGTTTATGTCTTCTCTAAAGGTCATCATTATGTCCTGGCCCAAATGGTGTTTGTTTTCACCTGAGAGTGGGTCTGCACATCTGTTAAGCATCCAGGTTGGGATGTTCTTTTCGAAATCAGCGATAGCTTCATCGAGCTTTGCAACGTCTTCGTCAGGAAGATAACCGATAGTTTCTTTCGGATTAACTCCTGTGCTTTCGACTATAATCTTTGAGGTTCTAAGCCCAATGCCGCGAATACCTGTCAGCGCATACATTACAGGCTGACTACCCTGAAGGTCAGTATTCATGATACGGACTAAATGTCTTATTTCTTCATCTGCCATTATTTTTTCCTCCTTAGGGACGTAAATCGTCCTGTAGCCTCGAAACAAAGTTTCGACACACCCTGTAAAGGGCTAGGCAATTCTAAAGATTAATAGAATAATTTACCCGCATATACTATTGCTCTTATTTGCACAATCCATGCAACAGAAAATAGCAATACAAGTGAACACATCCTATAGACTAATTATATAAATACTTTCCTGTGAAGTGAATTTGAAGATCATGCGTGAAATCCCACATTATGCCCCCTTAATCAATGCAAATACCTGTTTCAAGTAATTGTTTGCGATAAGACCCACCCAACATTTATGTTTAAACATTTGCACTTTTTGCCGCTTCATAAATAGCGATCATTTGAAAATCTGACCAAGTTCCTTTTCCAGATCTTTGAGCATTTCTTTTTCTACATAATCAGCTATTTTTTTAGTTGTCGCTTTAGATGGATGCACCTGATCCAAACTAGCGCCACAAAGAAGACATATTATACATTCACCAAGCACCAGGCTTTCATCAACTATATTGGAAAAAGCCACATTGATTTCACTATCGCACTCAGGACACATCACTAACGCATCCCCATCGTAATTTACATCCATATTTGATTTCAGATTGAATACTTTTTGATCATCCATCGTATCACCTTATTCGCACACATATCCATAGGACAGTTGCTCAAGTAATGTCCAATTATATTGTTATAGATTCAATTGAGGTAGTTGCTTAAAAACATCCTTTGGAAATTATGTCTGCTGAAAACATAGACTGAATAAAAAAATGACAGCTCATTCTTTGAGAATGACGTGAATCGTAAATTTGTTGCCCGGGATTAGTAATCTTCTGCTGCAATTGCACAATATCCCATGTCACATACCTTCACTTATCCACATATAGTTGAAATGAAACATAGAGTAATTAAAAATCAAAAAAGAATTATGCGCCGAGAGGGGGATTCGAACTCCCGAGGGGCTATGCCCCACAAGCTTTCCAGGCTTGCGCCCTACCGCTAGACTATCTCGGCACATGTGATTATTTTGGCTTGCTGTGCCAACCTTGCGGATAAGTGCCAGCATCCATTATTACTCTTTCGGTCGTAGCTACGATCCCATGCTCATTTTCAAGCATTTCCCCAGTATCCATAAATGCAGTACATAATGCCACAGCCTCTCCTTTTAAGGTGAAAAGACAAATATCATCACCTTTGCTGATATTCTTGTCAAGGCTTGATATACCAGGTGCTGCAATTGCCGCACCTCGACATACTGCATCCACTGCACTGTCACGAATGACAACTTTAGGAAGATGTGCTAAGCCCTCCTCCATAGGTCTGATAACCTGGCGTAAGAATGATTCATCACCATCTTCCTGCAAGAAAACATAAGCATCCTTCAATTCGTGGAGGGTTACCAATGTATCTTCCCTGAAAGGACCAGTCTTTGTCCTGCGAAGTTCCTGCATATGAGCACCACAACCCAATGCAACACCAATATCGTGACATAACTTGCGCATATAAGTACCAGCCTCACAGCCAACTCTCATGAGAACAGATTTCTCCCTTACATCAAGAACCTCAAGATAATAGATATTCCTCACACGGACCGCGCGTTTAACGGCAGAGATGATTGGTGGCATCTGAAAAAGTGGTCCTGTGAATTGTTTGCACACTCTAAGAACCTTTCTCTCAGGAACAGCCTCATGTAAAGTCATCAGGCAGATGTATTCCTTGCCCGATAAACGAAGAGCAGCAACCGTCTTGGTAGCTTTACCAAGCATAATCGGAAGTACACCAGTCACAATAGGATCAAGTGAACCGGAGTGTCCGGCTTTTTTTAGCTCAAGGATATCCTTAACCCAGGCTGTAACCTCATGACTTGTAGGACCTACTGACTTGTCAAGATTGACAACACCCATCTCAATGTGTTGCCTAATCGGTCGATCGTAAGGAGAACAACCATAGAAAGGACTGGTTTTCGCTTCTGCCTTAAGTACTAATTCACGTTTATATTCCGAAGGTAAGATACCAGAATTCATAGAACCCGCCAAATATCAGAAATAAGAATTGTTGTCGATCGCACAAGAAATAATATCGGTTATCTGAAATTGATCCCACTTCTCAGAATCAATCACAATATCATAAACCGAAAGATCGTTAATATCAATATCATAGATTGTTTTATACCGGACAGACTCTGAGGCCTCACGTTCAATTGTTTCGCTGAGCTTGTATTCAAAAGAACCACTTTCCCTTGCGACAATCCTCCCTACACGAACATCAACTGAAGCCTTTATCCAGACCTTCAGGGCCTTTTCAGCCATGTGACCTGCAAGCCTTCCTTCAAGAATAATATTATCACGAGTATTAGCGATTTCCTTCTGACGTTCATCTATCTTGAGATCAATACTATCATCGGATTCAGCCAGTTCACCAAACTCTGCCAGAGTCATATCATACTCTTTTGCGAGAGAACGGAAAACCTCTCCTGCAGAGATCATCTCAAGACCATGTTTTTCAGAAAGTAACCGGGATACAGTGGTAGTACCACTTCCCGGAAGGCCGCTAATAGTCAGTAACACTTTATACTCCACCAACATCCAGAGCCTTTCTGATCAACTGACTTACAGCCAGCGAGGCAATGAAATACCAGAATATCCAGTACTGGAAAGGACCCACTATCGTATCAGTCAGTATTTGTTGTCCCCAGAAAGGAAATACAAAAGAAGCGGCATCATGACTACTTATGTAATAATAAGCCCACATGAACAATGGCAGAGAGATTATACTTATGTATGCCATTGGCTTAAATTGTTGCTTTGACATCTCCATCTGATCCTGCATCATCTTTGAGCGCTCTTCTTCCATCTTCTTCATAAGAGCAGTGTTGTTGGAAAGCTGGGCTTCCCTGAACTCTTTCTGGAATACCTTCATCTTTTCCTGAGTATTGCGCATCAAATCCCAGTCAATTGTATATTTCTGAATGAGTGATGCGTAAAGCGCAGTAATAGATGCCATAATGAACAAGACAATATGGAAATTACTTGCCCCCAGAAGTGTCACTACCGGATCCATGACAATACCTACAGATCTTCCAAGAGAATCTCTGAAATCCTGTCCAAGTATCATAATACCCAGCATCAGGGAAATACCAAATGCCAGCAAAAATTTATTCAGCTGTTTCTTGAATGTTTCTGTAACCAAGGGATAGCCTCTTTTGATGGTTTATTTGTATTGGTCCATAATCTTACAGATGTCAGCAAGAACAGAATCAACTAATCCTGCGCCATCCACATTAACAAGAAGCCCGGCATTATCATAATACTCGATCAAAGGTTTAGTTTTATCATTATAAACAGCAAGCCTCTGACGTATGACCTCTTCCTTGTCGTCATCTCTTTGATAGAGTTCACTACCACATGCATTGCAAATGCCTTCCTGTTTTGGAGGATTGAACATTACATGGTAGCTTTCGCCACACGTGCAACTGCGACGTCCACTCAGTCTTTTTACGAGCTCTTCATCGCCTACCCCCATATTGATAACAGAATCAAGAGGTTTGTTAATTTCATTGAGAATTCCTGTAAGCGCATCTGCCTGTGGGATGGTTCGTGGATAACCGTCAAGAAGGTAACCAGTTTCACAGTCAGGTTCTGTTAACCTATTTCTGATGAGTCCTATTAGGACTTCATCAGGGACAAGTTCACCTTTGTCCATATATTCTTTTGCTTTGATCCCAAGCTCAGTTCCATCCCGGACATTTGCCCGGAGGATGTCCCCTGTGGATATATGGGGAATAGTGTAATGTTTTGACAATTCTTTTGCCTGGGTGCCTTTGCCAGCACCCGGTGGGCCAAATAATGCAATATTCATAATCAACACCTCATTCCTGTCCAAAGAAGGACCTTACCATTGGATGCATCTCCATCATCTGCTCTGATGCTATATCCTCATACAGACGGTATACAATACTTACCGTAAGCAGAAGACCAGTACCACCTGCACCTCCAAGAGTACCAAGCAGACTTGCAACAAGCGTAAGAGCACCTATGAAAGCACCGCCAATAATAGTTACTTTCGGGATGTATCTTAGCATTACTTTTTCGATACTTCCAACATTCCTTCTGAAACCTGGGATCTGCATACCTGAATTAAAGATCTTTTTCGCTGTAGGTTTTGCACCCATACCTGTAGTCTCTATCCAGAACAAAGCAAAGATGATACCACCTACGATCAGGAAGAAAGCATCAACAAACACATGCAATCCAATCTGCCAAATGGCAGGCACTGGAGCACCATAGCTTGTGAATGATTCCCTGACAAGGGAAGGTATCCAGTCATACGGACTGTTGATCGGAGCCAGATAATACATAATACCATTGATAGGTGTTGAACCACTGTATTCTCCAAGGAGGGTTATTCCCCTTCCACTCAACAGAAGACCAATCATCTGAATATTAGCCTGCAATGCCCTTACAAGAATCATTGGCAGAACTGAAGCATATATGAGTTTAACAGGGAACTTGCCCCTTGCACCCCTCACAGCACTGTGTGCCAGAGGTATCTCAATACGTGTACTTTCTACATAGACGACAAGCATGAAGATAGCTATAGTACTTAGCAATGCAAGTATACCACCACTTACCAGCATGAACATTATACCATCGCCTGAGAATAAGAAATCTGCTTCCACATTCTGCACGATGTATATCCACTTAAAGAAGAATCCGGTAGGTAAACCGCTTGAATCAGATGTCCAGTTAAACAATCCGGTCACAATCTGCTGGGAAACTCCCGCCACAATGAAAAGACCGACACCTGAGCCAATACCCCATTTGGAAACGACCTCGTCCATGAAGAGTACCAGTGTACCGCCTATGCATATCTGTATAAAGATGATAAATGTAATTACTCCTGTACCTACCCCTAAAGTCGCTGCAAGTGCTGCATCCGGCTGAATGTAGCCACCAACGATCTGTGGCAAAGCCTCAAGTACTATCATTACAAAGACCATGAACTTCTGTGCGCCCTGGAAGAACGCCTGGTCTGACGGATCGGACATGTCGAGCTTTATGACATCAGCACCAACCAATAGCTGAAGGACAATGGATGCGGTGACGATAGGACCGATACCCAGCAGCATCAGAGAACCCGAAGCTCCGGCAAAAAATGCTCTATAGGATTCGAAAAGATCTATCGAATCCGCTGACAATCCAAATAGCGGTACGTTGGCAAGCGCAAAATAGAGAACAAGAATTCCAAGAGTCCACATAAGTTTGTTCTTGAAATGAACATGCCCCTCCGGACTTGCAACCGCAGGCAATTTATTAAAAATTGGTTCCAAATTATCCTTAAGACTCATTAATTCCACCCTTTGAATGGAAAAATCCATGCAATTATTAGGTTATAAAGTACACCTTAATAGATTTTAACATTAATAAATATGCACCCTTTAATTGCACAAAATATAAAATAAAATAAATAGGTAATGCCAAATGGCATTACTCAGCTATTTCAGTGCAAGATCCACCTGCACTTTCGATCTTTTCCTTTGCACTTGCAGAGAATTCAGCCGCAGTGATGGAAAACTTCTTTGACACCTTACCGGTACCAAGTACCTTGTCTATATCAAGAACAGCAAGGTCAATGACATATGCGCCATCCTGAACTTCGGCAAAACCATCTTCAACAAGCTGATCTGCAAGTTCATCAAGTTCTCCTACATTCACGATAGAAGCATCGTTCAGCATCTTCAATGGACGTGTAAATCCTCTCTGATGCCCACGTTGATATCCGAGCTGAAGTGCACGAGTAACATGGTGCTTGTTTTCACCACATTTACCTCTGCCACCACGGTTACCGGCACCACGTCTGTTCTTGGTGGTTCCGCCACCACAGGTGCGTGATCCTCTGAATTTTTTTGTGTTGGTCTTTTTAGACATGGCATTACCTCATTTTCTTCAGTAGTTTATTAATGTCCCCACCATGATTACCAAGAACGCCACCCTGCTGAACAGTCCTCTTCATACCAGCATGGCCCTTCCTTGGTGGATGGAGCCTGAATACCGGCTTAAGCTTAGGAACATCTTTCACTGTGACATCGCCGTCATGGATAGCCTGTGCCAATGCCTTGATGGAATCATAGTCTGTATTCTCAGCTACATACTCTTCGGTAAGTTTTAAATCACCTTCAAGTCTGCCACGGTTTGTGAGCATCTCTTCAAGAGTAGCAGCATCAATAACACCATATGCCACATAGTCCTTTACCTTCTGAATCATTCCTGCATTGTGAGGATTGTCATTAAGAAGGACACAGTGGTTCACCCTATGAAGACGAAGCATCTTGAGAGTATCTTTTATTGTACCCCTTACATTCACGTCTCCACGTACTCTAACCAAAGCGTACATTTTAAGCCTCCTTATTCTCCACATTTGCAGAAACTCTTACAGTACCTGCATTCTGCAATGCTGTGAATGTTGCCTTTGCGAAGTTAAGGGTTGTCCTTGTAGTACCTTCGGTCCTTGTCCAGACGTCCTTAATACCTGCCTTCTCAAGCACTTTCCTTGCAGTGTCTCCTGCAGCAAGACCAAGTCCTCTAGGAGCTGGTTTTAGTACTACAACAACACTGCCGACCTTGCCACGTACCTCTGAAGGCACAGTGTGCTCAAGTCCGCATCCGCATTCCCATGAACCGCATCCACGCTTTACCTTAATTATATTGATCTTAGCGTTGCTGATTGCTTTTCTGATTGCAGGTCCTACCTGGACGTCCTTTGCCTGTCCAAGACCGACAAAACCGTTTCCATTACCAACAATAACAGTTGCTCTGAACTTTACACGACGTCCAGAGTCAGTCATCCTCTGGACCATGTTGATATCAAGAACCTCATCCTCAAGATCAGGTAACAGAATATCGATTATATTAGATTCCCTTACAGGAAGACCTGACTCGATCGCCTCGTCCATGGAAGTAATCTGCCCTTCTTGAACGAGTTTCCCAAGCCTTGTCTGTGGAACCCATGCTTCTTCATATTGATATGCCATGTAATCACCTAGTTGAACTCAGCAGAGATCTTTTCCTTAACTGTATCGAACAGTTCAGGCAGATTTGAGCCTTCAATGTACTCTGCTACGTGTTCTCCTCTTACTCTCTCATCTGAAGGAAGAACAGATGAATCGTGAGGAATTTCGAATCCTGCATCTACGATGCCTTTCAAGGTTGCATATACACGTGATCCGGAAGATGATGCCTGGAGTCCTATGTCAAGAACGCCGTAATCATATCCCTTGCTCTGTGCCCTATAACCGAATAACAGACCGGTAAGGTACGCAGCTGTTGTGTTTCCAGTAGATGCCTCGTATCCATACTTTTTAAGTTCTGTTGAAATTGCAGATGAAAGGGTAACATCCCCTTCAGGTTTAGGAGCTACAAGCTGGATCTGCATGTGCCTTGAACTCTTGCGTACTACCACACGGTCTTCCTTTGAAAGAAGTAACCTAAGTCTCTGGTGGTAATCAGTACGCCCTTCTCTTCGTCGTCTGAATGCGACTTTATATCTGGGTCCTGTTGCCATGATTATTCCTCGTGCTTTATTAGCTTCTCTGACTCAAGGTGTGTCTTAAGGTGCGCTACACTGCGGTATTCTCCACCTTTTGCCTTACGGTAAACTTTACAGTAAGTAGACCGGTCCAATGAACCATCTTCACGCATTTGTTTAAGTTCCTTCCTCAGAGCACGGATCTTTTTCATCCATTGCTCTTTGCGAGGATTACGTGCGCCCTTCTTACCTTTCCTCTTACCGTGTCCTTTTCGATGACCATACTTACGCTTGACATCTCTTATTCTTGCACGACCACGGCTTACACCTTTGACTGGTATAGCTTTAACACTGCCAGCCGCTATGAGCTCACGTATGTCAGCTCTTGTAATAGCCACTGCGATTTCTGCTGATGCTTCAGGGTCTAGCCAGACCCTGTGAACGCCACAGCCTAATACCTGAGAAGCTATTCTCTTCTGGTTTGTAAGATCAGTCATCTTACTCACCTCTTGTTGGGTTGAGGACCTTAATAGAAAGCTCTGCAGCTTTTGCCTCAATGATTGACTTCTTTCTTCCGCCAACCTTTCCAGATATCCTGACAGCTTCCTCAGCTGCATTCACAACATCAAGTTGTCCAACTGTGAATACAAGGACTTCTGCATATCCTGATGGATGCAGGCCTTTTACAGCAACTGGGCTTCCATAGCCTACCTGAGCAAGAGCGCCTTTTGCTTTGATGTGTTTGCGCTGTTTACCCTGAAGACCTCTTGGACGTCTCCAGTTAGAATCCAGACGCTTATACTTGTGACTGTCTGTTCTCTTGAAATCAGGTTTTTTGTGTTTCTGGATTTTCCTTACCTTAAACAGGCGTTTAATTTTATCATCCATTCAAATCACCTACACTATCTTCTCCACTGTATATATTCCGTCCTGGAATACACGCGGATCGAATCTCTTGATTCGGGTTGCCTGCTCGATATTGGCTGCTGTCTGGCCGACATCTTCCTTGTTGACACCGGTAACGATTACCTCATCTCCTGCAGTCTTTACCTTGGACTCGCCAAGAATATTTGCAGACCGTGCTTTTTTCTCTCCAAGGAAATTGCTGATCATTAACTGTTTTCCTTCAACCTTGAGTTGCATAGGGAAGTGAGCGTAAACGACCTTCATGCGATATTCAAATCCATCAGCGACACCTTTTATCATATTTGCAACATGTGATGCAAATGTTCCGACCATTGCCTTCTGGGTCTTCTTTGTGACTGATGAGTCCACAATAACCTCAGAACCTGCAACCTCGATATTGATGCCTGGGTACCAAAAAGTCCTTTCGTTTTTGCCTTTTGGCCCTGATGTTGTCAGGAGCTGGCCCACGAACGTAACAGTCACACCGTCAGGGATAGGGATTATTTTCTTTATTTCTTTTGCCATGTGACATCACATCCATCAGTACACATATGCAAGTAACTGTCCACCAACATTATTCTCACGAGCTTCGTACTGTGATATTACACCATTTGAGGGTGTCAATATCAATGTTCCAAAGTTCTTTGCAGGAAGAAACTGCTTTTCCCATCTTTCAAAGTCTGCAGCTCCCACTGAATAACGTGGTTTGATAGCACCACACTTGTTGATTCTACCAATAAGTTCTACCTTGTAAATTCCCGCCTTACCATCTTCGACGAATTCAAATTCACCGACATAGCCACGGTCCTGCATAACTTTCAGGACAGTACCGATAAGTTTTGATGCGGGTCTAATGATACAGGAATCTTTACCAATTACCTCTGCATTCTTTATCGTAGATAAAGCGTCAGCAAGCGGATCTAATAATACCATTTCTTTCACCTCACGTATACTTTTCAAATCCCATATCGTGGGCAATCTCACGGAAACAGTGTCTGCAAAGATAAATATCATATTTTCTTACAAGACCTTGTTTTCTTCCACATCTCTTACATTCACTTGCCCCTCTTCCAAAGCTCTTAGTGGTTTGAACCATTTATATTACCTCCACGGAGTATGTGTCTTTGAAGAAAGCAACTGTATCCTCTTTTGTGATCCTGTGAGATGCAGGGATTTTCCTTTTAACTATCCTTCTTTTGTTAATCCTGTAACCACGACGATTGACAATTACATTAACATCCATACCAAAGATACCGATGTTAGGATCATATCTCATGCCCGGGAAATCTGTGTGTTCCTCAATACCAAAGGCAACATTCCCGTACTTATCAAATTGGGATGATCTGAGCTTGCTCTCTACAATATCAAGTGCTATTTTAAGAAAGTTTTCTGCACGGTCGGCCCTGAGAGTAACCTTACAGCCAATTGGCTCGCTCTTCTTAATACCAAATGCTGGAAGAGTTCTTTTTGAATAGGTTCTGACAACAGACTGCCCGGTAACCTCTCCAAGGATACTTTCAGCATCCACAAGGTGCTGGCCACTTTCGCCGACACCCATATGAACAACAACCTTTTCCACAATAGGTGTTCTCATTGGATTACTCAACTACCTCACCACCTAGTTTGATCTCAGGTACCTTCTCGCCTATGATAACAACGAATTCTTCGATTGTCTCAAAATCATAGTCTCCGGATATTGCGACTGTGTTGTGCTTGGAACTTCTTACTGTGTTGATCTCTTTGATAGTACCAATTTCACCAGTATGCCTTCCACCAACGATCATAGCAAGATTACCAACCTCGTATTTGATATGCTTGACAATATCCTTGCCAGGCAGGGAGAGGATGAGTGAATCTTTTGGCTTGTAGTCATTGGAGCCCAAGAGGTTTGTACCGTCATTGAGATTAAGCTGCACGGCTCCACCTTTTATGATAGTCTTGCCGTTGATTCTGCAAAGCTTGTTTACATTGGAATCTGCCAGCTTATGAACTTCAAGTCTTCCCTTACGATCCAGTAACACACGGTATGCTGCATCTTCAAGAGGAATTGAGATTACATCTAAAAGACCTACAGGGAATCTGAGATCCTTTCTGGTAACACCATCAACGAGTACACTACCTTCGGAAAGAATGCGCTTTGCTTCTGCACGGGTGTCTACAACACCCAGCATATCCCTCAGGACTACACCCAGAGGAATGCTCTGCTGCTTGTTATGTGGACCCGGTCTTGTTGATGTGACCCATTTATTGGATTTCTTTGATATCTGCCAGCTGTTAGGGACAGATATTCTTTTCTGATGTTTGCCCACAAAATCACCTGTTATTAATAATTTCTTCTCTGTGTTTGTCCTTCATTTCAAGGGTCGTGATCATTACGTTTGAAGGGTAGACAGGTCTTGCAACCTCAGTTCCATCTGCTTTTGAAACTGTTACACCTTCTACAACGATCGTTCCGTGCTTCAGGGAAATTGCTTCCACTATTCCGGAAGTTCCTGCGTGATCTCCACGCATTAACTTTACAGTATCACCAACAATTACATTGGCTGTGCGACGACTGTATTTGTCACGGAGATCCTTTGAAAGAAGAGCACCCATATATTTCTGTTTGATGTGCAGAGGAGCAGTATATCTTGCTTTTCTCTGTTTTCTTGGTTGATTTGATACCATATTTCACACCTCACACTACAATAGATGCTGTTGTACCGATCTTAGGGAACCTTTCTGCTGCTTCTCTTGCAACAGGACCTTTTATATCAGTTCCTTTTGGGATACCATCTGCGTCAACAATGACAACTGCATTATCTTCAAAGGAAACCCTTAGACCGTCTGGTCGGTGCAGTTCCTGCTTCTGGCGTATGATTACTGCAAGAAGGATCTGCTTGCGCATTTCCGGAGTTCCTTTCTTCACGGAAACTACGCACATGTTACCAACACCTGCTCGAGGGTGCCTGTTCTTAACACCTCTGTAGCCCTTCACGGATATAATTTCAACTACACGTGCACCTGTATTGTCCACGCAGTCGATCTTAGCACCAGCGTTAAGTGCACGAGGAACTGTGGATCTAATACCTCTCATTCCTGTGCCTCCGCTTTAATGACCACATACGACTTTGTCTTGCTAAGAGGCCTGCATTCTGCCACTGTCACAACGTCCCCTACTTTTGCATCAACGCAAGGTGGGTTGTGTGCGTGAATCTTAGATTGCCTCTTTTCATATCTCTGATATTTCTTAATGAGAATCTCATGTTTACGCTGGATGACCACTGTCTTGTCCATTTTATCGCTAACAACAGTCCCTACTAGGACCTGCCCACGAACTGGAAGAGCTCCATGGAATGGACAATTTACATCATCGCATTCCTCAGTAGGAGTTGGGACATCCAATCCAATATCTTTAACCATGATTATTACCTCATGTGTATTTTTCTTATATTCTTTGTTCTGTTCTCAGGTTGTGAGAGCAGAAGGTTTCCATTCACTTTAACATACCTCTGGGCATGCTTACCGGATAATTGGGCAGGTATCTGAAACACAAAGGAAGTACCGTTTTTTTGAATCATTTTCTCAGTTCCTTTTATTGTTTGAACAATTATCATGTTCTTTGTTTCGTCAACCACTTTGCCACTTATATCTTTCAAGATCGGATTCGTTGCTTCGACTATTGTCACTTGTAATCCGATCAGTTCATGGAATACCAGTTTAGAAGGAGTGATCTCCAAATCAGATCTCCTTCATTTCCCGCTGGATGGTCTTTATTCTGGCAACGGTTCTCCTTAGTTCGCCAATCCTGCCTGGATTGTCAGGAGCTCCGCCAGCAGATGAAAGAGCACGCTCGCGAATGAGTTCATCCCTCATTTTGTCGAGTTCGTCCATCCTTTCTTCCGGGGACATATCCCTAATCTCGTTCAAGCGGAGAATTACCATTATTTCTCCTCCTTGTGGACACGTGAAACTGGATGCCAGTAGTCATAGCCATCGTGCTTATGCTGCCATACATCATCAACCAGCCTTTGTTCTGCCCCGGGATTTTCGTCAGGGATTGAATCATCAGATTCAGATGCCTCATCTGCACAGGATTCTTCTTCAACTTTCTCAGCTGAAGCTTCTTCAGTGACTCCTGTTTCCGCGACTTCGGCAACTTCTACTACTTCCTCCTCGTCAGCAACCTCACCTTCTGATTCCTTGCCTACGAGTTCAGCGATGTCAGCCTTTGCAGCTTCCGGTGCAACAGCTTCGACCACATCGGCCTCTACGACTTCTCTAATATCAAAAGCGTCAGGTAATACTGCGCCTGGAGGGATGATCCTAACTTTACAACCAAGAGTTCCCAGCTTTTTGACAGCTGTTGCAAACCCATGGTCTACTATATCTTCAGCAGGTTTTCCGGCATGTTTGATGTATCCATCAACGAGTTTTTCAACCCTTGACCTTGAACCTGTTAACTTACCTGAAATTACGATTTCACAGCCCAGTGCACCGGCGTTCATAATAGCTCTGAGAGTATTATGACCGGCTTTCCTGAAATACCAGCCTCTTTCAATTGAAGAAGCAAGGCGTGAAGCCATCATCTGGGCATTGAGCTCTGGCCTTTTGACTTCCTGAGCATCTATCTGGGGGTTGTCCATGTCGTACATCCTGTCGATGTCACGTGTAAGTTTACGGATGACCTTACCAGCTTTACCAATGACCATACCTGGCTTTTCAGCATATACAGTGATCTGAGTACCCATCGGAGTACGATTGATTTCCATTCCACCGTAGCCTGCTTTGCTGAGCTGTTTTAAAAAATATTCATTCATGGAAGCTTTTACGTAGCCTTCCCGAACGAACTTCTTTTCTATTGCCATTAAAGCACCTCATTCAAAATAATCTCGACATTCACAGTTTCCGTGTTATTAGGGCTGCCACGTCCACGTGCCCTTGGTCTCATACCGTGAATGACACGTCCACGCTTTGCAGAAATATGTGCAATATACATATGCTCTGGGTCAAGTCCCTTGTATTCAGCATTGCTGTTAGCATTTTCCAAGATCTTCAGGAAAGCCTCAGCGACCTTTACAGGGTACCTACCATTTGCCATTGGACCTTTTCTGTGTCCTGAACCATCGCCGTGCCTTTTAAAAGGAACTGCCTGTTTCAGTATTACAACTTCTTCAAGGTATCTTTTGGCTACAGTGGTACGCATGCCTTTAATTGCCTTACCAAGTTCTCGTGACTTTTTCGGGGAGATGTGAAGTTCAGCACCCATAGCTTTTGAGCTTACTTTTGGGTCTAATTCCATAGAATATCCAATTCTTGCCATGATCTCACCTTACTTAAGTGGCACGAACTTACTTGAACGGGTTGCTCCTACACCAGCGCTTCCGTGGGAAACCTTTGGACGGGTTGGTGAGAATTCTCCGAATCTGTGTCCGATCATTTCAGGCAGTATTTCAAATGCCACAAATGATTTGCCGTTATATACTTCTACATTTTTGCCGACCATTTCAGGGAATATAATGATATCCCTGTAGTGGGTCCTCAGATTGTCCTTGCCATCTCTGAGCTGTTGAACAACGCTTTTCCTGCCATCTGTGTAGCCCCTCTTAAGAGTACGGCGTTCACGTGCAGGTAACATCTCAACAAATTCATCATTGCTAATGGCCTGGAGTTCTGATACTGTTTTACCACGGTAGGTGTATTCACCTTTTCGTTTTGGTAATCTTGATGATAATTTCTTTGCCATGTCATAACCTCCGGTTAACGCTTTCCGGTCCTGCGTGCTGCAATCTGACCTACCTTACGTCCTGGAGGCGCATTCCTCCCAACTGTTGTTGGCTTACCAGGGTGCTTACGGTTACCTCCACCATATGGGTGGTCAATAGCGTTCATAGCAACACCTGATACACGAGGATATTTTGCAGCTCTTGTCTTCATCTTGTGGTACTTCTTACCTGCCTTAAGGAAAGGCCTGTCAACCCTACCGCCACCTGCAACGATGCCTATTGTTGCACGGCATTTAGGATTTAACCACTTCATCTCACCTGATGGCATCTGAACAACTGTCTTACCACGGTCATGGGATACAACTGTTCCATAAGCACCAGATGCACGTGCGAACTGTCCACCATCATTTGGTTTGGACTCAATGTTACAGACCGGGATACCTTCTGGGATCTCTGCAAGAGGCAGGATGTTACCAGGTTTTATCTCAGCTGATATTCCACATGCGATCTGTTCGCCTAAAGAAATACCCTCAGGTGCAATGATCAGGCGTTCCTCACCAGTGTCAAAGGAAACCCTGACAATAGGTGCTGAACGAGCCGGATCGTGTGTAATTTCAATAACTGTACCATAAACGGTGCCTTCTTCATCGACACGTGGGTGTTTAAGTGCAGCTTTGTACTTGTGTGACGGAGCCCTGTAAGTAGGAGATCCACGACCTCTGTTCTGTGATATAAGTCTCTTAGTCATGTATATTCACCTCACATCAAGCCAATTCTAGTCGCTATCTCATGGGCAGCTTCTGTGCCTTCGAAAGTAACGATAGCTTTCTTCAGACCTTTCATTGTGCTCATTGTACAGACAGATGAAACAGGGAACCCGTACATCTTCATTACATCAGCCTTGATCTGATTCTTGTTTGCGCGGGTATCAACAATGAACTGAAGTTTATTGTCTTCCAGCAGCATCATCGCTTTTTCAGTGATAAACGGATACTTGATGACATTCATTCGAACATTCCCCCAAGAGAGGACATTGCAGACTCGGTCCAGACTACTAATCTACCTGCATGCGTCCCTGGTGCAAGGAGTTCAGCATTCAATGCATCAACAGATACGATATCCACGCCTGGAAGATTTCTTGCAGATATCATCAATGGACTGTCACATGTTGCAACAATGAGGAGACTCTTTTTGTTCTTGTATCTCCTTCCACGAATCTTACCCTTTCCTGCACGGATATTCCTTCCATCCTTTGCACGGATCACGTCGTCGTAAACACCTGCATTCTGCAAGAAGCTTATAACATCCTTTGTCTTTTCGACGGTTTCCAGTTCATCTGCAGCCACCAATGGAAGCTGTGCATCGAATCTGTGTCCACGGCCCTTTACAAGTTCTGCGTCAATTGTAGCAGCGATTGCGGAGCGTATGGCCATACGTCTTTCCTTCTTGTTGACCTTTTCAGTTTTATCTGCTTCAGGCTTTGGAGGATGTGCTCTCCTACCACCTACAGCCTGAGGAACTCTTGCTGCACGGCTACCATTGACAATCCTTGGGATCTGAGCAGCGCCTCTGCCGGAGCCCCATGATCTTGCGGAGGTATCCATACCGGAGTACATCCTTGGACCATATGGTTGATACCTGTTTGCCTGAGCTGCAAGAACTGCTCTTTTGATAAGATCAGGTCTATATGCCTCATCGAATACGTCAGGAAGGTCTATATCTCCCTTAGCATTCCCTGATAAATCTATAATTTTTGCTGTAACCATTCAGTTCACCCCTGCTTGGACTGTGTACTTACGTGAACGATCTGTGGTTCACTCATAGCAGGTACTTTTGATCTCATTGGATCCCTGAGTCTTACAAGCCTCTTTGAAGGTCCAGGGATACTTCCTTTTATGAGGACATATTCACCGCGGATAAGACCGTAGTTGATGAAACCACCTTTTGGAGTAATCTCTTCGCCGTCGGCACCTACCTTCAGGATGCGCTTGTTGTATTCAGTTCTCTGGTGGTAACCCATCTGTCCCATCTGTGGTACTGTCCATCTGACAACTGCTGGATGCCATGGACCGAGTGTACCGACCTGCCTGAGACTGCCCTGACGTGAGTGCTTGTTCTTCATCAGATTGATACCCCATCTTTTAACAGGACCCTGGGTACCCTTCCCGGTTGTGATAGCTGCCACGTCTACAAATGTACCTTCATCAAAAACGTCACTGAGCTTTATTTCTGAGCCGAGTAAGGACTTTGCATACTCGAACTTTGCCTTTATATCAGATCCACTAACTGCGGTTTCCATTATGTCAGCATTCTTCTTAGGAACACCTGTCAGCTTCTTTGGTAAAGTGTAAGTAATCACTTTAATTTCCGTAACATCGCCATCATCGATCATGCCCTCGATCTTTGCAAGAGCAGATTCTGTATTGGATGTCTTTGGCAATGCAATTGTCTTCCCAAGACTTTCATCAAGGTCTGCTGCCCAGGCTTCAGAAAGTGCTTTGTCACCATACGTAGAGCTTGTGTAGGCACGGACTGCAGCAACACGAACAGCAGGAGTTTCTACAACAGTTACAGGAACTGAGATCTCCATACCTTCTGTGAGGCTGTACTTTACGTCATCTACCATTACCACATGAGTCATACCCACTTTGTAACCTGCAAAATCCTGAAGCTTTGGTTCTCCAGCAGCTTGCGGCCATGAGTTAAACCTTGGTATGTGGCTTTTTGCTCTTACGCGTGGACTGAAAGCGAGTGAACCTCGTTTTGGTCTGTGTCCTTTTGCCATTATTATTCTCCTAATTCAACATTTTCTTCTTGACAGGTCAATGCAATTTTGCAAGACCTATTACGCGAGAAAGTCAGGCAGGAACCACTAATGAAAAAGAAGTAGATATGATATTAGCGGACTCCACGTACCCACATGGTACGCATTCAACGCCAACCCTTATGCCCTTCCAGTCATCAACGGACCTTAGTATGCCCAAAGGCATTACTGAGTGGTCATCTCGAAAAGATTTAAACACTTCAGTATTTTATCACATTTTGTGTAAGCGGGCATTCTCGAAGAGGCCCAATTATACTTCATGTTAAATCCGACTTTTTCGCACTGTAATCTTAATTCAGCCAAATATCCATATTTCAATGGAATCTAACGTGCGCCTTTAAACGGACATATTGTATATAAATCCTTTGCAAGCAAATGGTAGAAAATAAACCAATATAAAGCATCAGAAAACCATAATCCAAATGCAAAGGAAAAGCATAGGACCGTATTATGATAATATACTACACAACAACTACAAACTACAATATAATACTACCCAATGAGATCAAACCCATATGAAAAGTTAAGAAGATTATTAAAAGTATAAAAGGGATATATACAGAAAGTTCCCGGAAAAACTTTAAGAAACGGACAAAAACCAGATCATATAGACAGTAAAAGGAGTTTAAAAGTGGAAATTAAAAAAGCTGTGATACCTGTAGCAGGGCTGGGAACCAGATTCTTGCCAGTAACAAAATCCATGCCAAAGGAAATGCTGCCAATCATCGATAAACCAGTAATCCACCATGTAGTTGAGGAAGCAATCGCCTCGGGAATCGATGACATCATATTCATAACCGGAAGAAGTAAAAGATCCATAGAGGACTACTTTGATGATTCCCCGGAACTTGAAAGCCACCTTCGGCAAAAGAACAACGAAAAACTTTTGAAGATTGTGCAGGATATTTCTTCAATGGTAGATATCCACTACATCAGACAAAAGGAACCAAGAGGCCTTGGTGATGCCATCCTCACGGCAAAGAAGCACATAAATGATGAACCTTTTGCCGTATTGCTTGGTGATGATATCATCGTGAACGAGAAACCATGCACAAAACAGTTGATCGATAACTTCCAGAAATACGGACGTTCAACAATAGCAGTGGAAGAAGTCCCCTTTGAAAAGACAAGTAGTTATGGCATCATTAAAGGTAAGGTCATGGATGACTCACTATACATACTTGAAGACATCGTGGAAAAACCAAAGCCCGAAGATGCCCCATCCAACATAGGCGCCATCGGACGGTACGTATTCACACCGGAAATATTGGACTGCATCAAAGAAACGACCGCTGGAATAGGTAACGAGATACAACTTACAGATGGCATACGTCTTTTGAAGGAAGAACAGAAGATATACGCATACAAATTCACAGGTAAAAGATACGACACCGGGGACAAGGTTGAATACGTGAAAGCGATTATCGATTTCGCCCTCAACAACACAGAAATGAAGGAGCAAATAAAACAACATATCACAGATATAAATCTGTGATCATATTTTCCCACTGCCTTTGATAACTTCATTGCAAAATGAAGCATACAATTATGTAGAGCTGCGTTTCACAACTTTCCTGATAGTTCTGCCCCCGAAATTAACCCCTCCAACAAGCTGGACACCGGGTTTTCCCTTTATCAAACCTGCATAGTCACCATTGAAAGTGGCAATTATGCTCTTGTTTGCAACAACCTCAACACGCCCACCCACACCAACAAGGGCTTTTAGAATACCTTCTACCTGAGAAGGGGTTGCATTATCGGCAACCCTTATAATATGTGTTTCCACAGGCATGCAACTTAGTTCCCGGAAGTGGACTTCCTGACTGACGATATTCTGGCGGCCTGCCTGTCGGATAACACCGCTCTGACATTCCTCACAGTCCCTGTGACTACAGGCTTTGCAGTTATACCTGAAACCGCAGTGAACTCTACCTTAGAAGTGGCTACCACAAGATCAATTGCACTTCCAATATCTGCATACTCCCCGGCAGCTACGGACTGACTGAGAACCTTACCGACATTAAAAGCATCAGTTTGTTCAGTCACCTTTCCGGAATGAAGCTTGCCAGCTTCCAATGCTTTTTGAGCAGAAGCCAGATTCATACCTACAATATTTGGCACCTCAACTGAAGTGATCTTTGAGATGACCAGATCCACAGCATCCCCAGCTTTTGCAACCGAACTGCCAGAGGGTATCTGAGAGAGTACTGTTGCCTGTCCAAGAGAACTGTCTTTTTCAATTACCTCGCCCTGTACAAAACCAGCAGCCTTTATTATAGATACTGCAAGGTCCATATCCAACCCTACAACATCAGGCACATCAATATAATCAGAGAATATGCGTTCTTTTGATGATGAATTTATAGTGAATTCGACCTCACTCAGGTTGTCTGCAGGAATAACATCGTCTGCCTTTGGAAGCTGGAAACGTAGTTCATCGTCCTTCACAGCTATATTGGTCCTGAGTTTGATGTTCATAGAACTTACGTTATAATCCACCCTTGAGGACTCTGAATTTATAGACTCATCCATCTGCACAAGGGAATCACGAAAAGCTTTAACGAGGTTTGCAGAAGATAACTCAGGCCTTGTACGTGAAAGTTGTTCCAGTTTCTTATCACTTTCAGCTTTTTCTTTAAGAATTTCCTGAACCCTGTTGTCAAGGATAGCATAATCCTGTTTCAGGACCAGGTTTTCTTTTTTCAACTCATCCACTACATCTGTTTTAGACACCAGTTCCCTCTGGACAGCCCCCAGTTCAGATTCTATACCGACAATATTCTTCTGGAGCAGAGTATAGCTCTGTTTTTTTAATGCAGCAGTTGTTGACTTATTTAACCGTTCAATATTCTGCCTTAATTCCGTAATATCGCTCATTCCACCCCTCCACTCATTACTCTTCCACTATCCTTGAAGAAGAAGGAACTGATACTATTTTCGCCTTAAGAACGCTTGAACCCTCTACATCATATGAGTTTAGTGATTTGTAAGAAGCATTCAAAGGTGCTGCATTAAGGACCCGTTTGTACCCACGTATACGGTTTTTTGAATCCCTTTCTTCCTCATACTTCATGGACAGGGCCATTTTAAGTTCGATATCAACTTCAGGTATGTGATACCAGGTGGCTTCAAGATCGAACTCCTGAAGCGCTTCATCAGTTGAAAGTTCTATTTGTGTGTCAATGGAATTACGGTCAAGTGCCCTTTGTGTCTGTGCAATGGATTTACCCATTTCACTTAATATGGTTGAAAGCGGACTGACAAGAACCTCTTCAATACTTTCGCTACTGTTGGATGGCAAAGTATAATCTCCTTCAATATTCTGTTAAAAATAAATTGTCAATGCAGATATCACTGCATTGATTCACATATACCTGCCTTACTCTGAGGAACTCTCTTTGACCCTGACGGTTGGGATAGCTCTCTCTGGTGGTGGCACTGGTTTGAGTGTTGTACGCAGAAGACTGGTACCTGATTCACTGAAGGTATACTTTGACTTATATGTTGCATCATAAGTCGATGTGTATGCAACATTAGTTGTGTTTTCGTAGCTTACCTTAGATTTACCGAATAGAAGACCTGCAAGACCACCGGACTTGTAGCTTCCACTTATTTTCGACTGGTTGGTGAACTTGAACTCTCTACCATATTTCCTTTCTGTTGAATACTCCTTCTTCATTGATATAGTCATTTTGACTTCAATAACAGATTCGGTGAATTCATAGAAACGAGGTTCAAGACCATATGTAAGTAAGGACATGGGTTGATCATTGGTAACTACATCAGTAGCAGTTACGTTCCCATCCTCATCTACCGTCTCCTCTATATAGAGAATTACACTCCCAGCTTCCAGTTCAGTCTCTGCAAGGGCCTGCGCAACATTAATCGAATTAATGTCCAGAGCAGTTTGCCCCTCTGCAATAGCAAAAGCCATTTCTTTTATCATGTCCCCAAATGGAACATCTAATAGTTTTTGACCAACAGATGCCATAAAATCCCTCCAAATTTTTTATACAATATATAATGGAACAGTATACCATATAGACTTTGTCAAAAATATTAATGTTATTATAAAAATATAATTCTTAACTTTTGGCCCATAAATCGATAGAACTATGTACAAAAGACAAATAAATTTACAAATAAAACATGAGTAGAAAATATGAGATCCAATAAAGACCTAAAAAAGAAAATGAAGACAGGATAATCTTAGATTATCCCTGTGTTATGGACCTGCCCATCTCAAAAGCCCTGACATTGATATCAATTGTCTTCTGAGGGACAAGCTCCCTGACGCATCCCAGAATAGTTTCAACAGATATTGGCAGGTAATTTGAAACTGCACCCACCATGACAACATTCATGGACTGCGGATGTCCTGCCTCTTTCGCAAGTTCGGTTGCATTGAAGGCTTTTACATCGTGGCTCTGTTTAAGTTTTTCAACAATGGCATCTACGTCCGGATAGCTACAAAGTCCTGAAGTTACAGTGACCGGAAGAATTGGATCGGTGTTGACTATGATGACTCCGTCATCAGAAAGGAATTCAAGATACCTTAGAGCCTCACTTGGCTCAAGTGCAAGCAGTACATCAGCACCTTTCATAGGGATCATTGAACCGAGTTCACAGTCAAGCCTGATGTGATTTACAACTGAGCCGCCACGTTGTGCCATTCCATGAGTCTCTGCTGCACGCACTGACATATTTTCCTTTACAGCAGCCTTACCGATTATATCAGATGCAAGGATAGTACCCTGCCCACCTACCCCGGCAATTACAAGATCGAATCTGGATATTCCTTCTGCACTCATTTCTTCACCTCCGAGATTGCATCAAACTTACAAAGACTGGCACACACTCCACAGCCTGTGCACATTGCATTGATAGATGCCTTTTTGGTATTTGCATCAAACTCAATTGCAGGACAGCCCAGGTTCACACAGAGCCTGCATCCCACACACGCATCTGCATCGATGGTGAACGGTTTTCTGCGAAGACCTGAACGTTTTGCATCGATGACACAAAGCTGTCTTGTGATTACAACGGATGTTCCCTTGTAGTCCTTTGCTCTTTTGAAGACCTCTTCCGTCTGCTTAAGGTCATATGGATCAACGGTTTCTACAAATTCAGCACCAAGTCCCCGACATAGAGCTTCAATTGAAACTTCCACGGTTTTCTCGCCTGTGGCAGTTTTGCCCATTCCAGGATTTGGCTGATGACCGGTCATTGCGGTTATACGGTTGTCTACTATAGTTACTGTGATGTCGGCTTTATTATAGATAGCATTGAGCAGACCATTCATTCCGGTATGGAAGAATGTTGAGTCACCAATTGAACAGCAGATAGGTTTCTTCTCCCCTGCCTGATACATTCCGCTCGCCACGGTTATACTACCACCCATACAGAGTGTGGTATCAACTGTACCGCTCTGGATACCCAGTGTGTAGCAACCGATGTCACTTGGGAAGATGGCATTCTTGCCATAGACTTTTTTCATGACATGGAAAGTTGCCCTGTGAGAGCATCCCGGACACATTACAGGAGGACGCATGGGCAGATCTATTCTGCATGCATCATAATCAAAATCTTCTGTGACTTCAGCAGGAACATCCGACTTTTCGAGTCCGAGAACGTCTGCAAGGACATCTGCACAGATGTCGGTGTTAAGCTCGAATATCCTTGGAACAGGCCCCTGCATCTTGCCGATTATTTCCACGCTGGAACCGGTTTCCTGTGCAATTATCCTGACCCGTTCTTCGACCACAGGCTCCATTTCTTCGAAAATTATTATACGCTCAGAGTTCTCCATGAGAGTGCGTATCTTGTTCTCAGGAACAGGATAGGTTCCAATCTTGAGGAATGATGCATCCACACCCTGTTTGATGATAGCTTCCTTTGCATAGACAGAAGCGATTCCTGATGCTATGACTCCGACCTTGGCACCCTCACATAGTTCAAGTGAATTCCATGGTGAGTCTTCAAGCTCAGTCAGGATGTCCTTTTGTAATTCAAGCAGATGAACGTGCTGTACCCTGGCATTCTTAGGAACCATGACCCATCTTTCAAGTTCCTTCTGGAAATCTGCTGTGGGTTTGGTCTCGTTCACGGGTCCGAGCTCTACATCGGACTTTCCATGGGATATACGAGTTGTAGGCCTGAATATTACAGGCATCTGCACCTTGTTAGAGAATTCAAACGCATAGGACATCATATCCTTGGCTTCCTGCGGTGTGGCAGGGTCCAGACATGGAATTAGTGAGAATTGTGAATATCTGCGGGTGTCCTGTTCGTTCTGTGATGAATGACATGATGGATCATCTGCAACGATGATGACCATACTACCCTTGACACCAGTATATGCAAGGGTTAGTAACGGGTCTGCTGCTACGTTAAGTCCCACGTGTTTCATGGTGACTACTGAACGCACTCCAGTCATTGCAGCACCGGCTGCCACTTCAAGGGCAACCTTCTCATTGACCGACCACTCTACATAAAAGTCTCTTTCTAACATTGCTGCCAGAGTACCGATGATCTCAGATGACGGTGTCCCGGGATACCCGGATATGACCTGTCCGCCTCCTTCAACGATACCGCGTGCAATTGCAACGTTTCCCAGCATGTACTCGCGTGTGCTCATGATAATCTCCTGCCAATCCATACTTAATGATTATTGATAAAGATATCTAAGAGAATGTTATGTGTTAACATACTGCAGGGAGATGGTGATTTGATAAAACAAAGACAAAAATTCGCTGAACATTAAAATTAAAGTAACTATTCAGCCTGGCACGATTTGCCTATTGGTACTGATTTCATCGAAATAGAGATGTCTGCTCACTAACAATCGAACAATCAAAAAAGCAATCAATAGCAACAATCAAAATAAATGATCCGAATGAAATTTACGTTTCAACTTTTTGTCAAGATTGTTATTGATAGCGTTTTTATCAGGCTGAATAGTTACAAATTAAATCCAAAAATACCGAACTCTAGGCAGTCAACTATAATCGACAAATATAAAACCAAAGAACTATGTGCAATATCACTATAAATAATATAATACTTACATCACTCTTTTAAAAAACCCAAGGTGGTTTATTTTATGGTTCTGGAAATTGAAGAAAAGGTCATTGAGGCAAAGAAGGCATCCATCATCCTTGCAAGTGTCAGCACTGAGACAAAGAATGCCGCTCTTGAAGCAATGGCACAGGCACTTAACGATAATCGCGATAAGATACTTGAAGCAAACCGGAAGGACGTTGAGACTGCTGAGAAGCTGAAAAGGAAAGGAGAACTTTCCCAGGCTCTTGTGGACAGGCTCAAGGTAAACGACAGCAAGATAAGCGGAATGATAGACGGCATTCGTGATGTTATCAATCTTGAAGACCCGGTGGGGGAGACCATTGATGCACTTGAACTTGATAAGGGACTCGAACTCTACAAGGTAAGTTCCCCTATCGGACTTATCGGAGTAATATTTGAAGCACGCCCTGATGTAGTGCCACAGGTCATGGCACTGTGCCTTAAAAGCGGGAATGCCACCATATTTAAAGGCGGAAGCGAGGCACTCAATTCCAATCGTGTTATCTTCGATCTTCTAAACGAAGCAGCAGAATCCGTAAAGAGAATGACAACAGGCGCATTCCAGCTAATGGAAACAAGGGAAGAGGTCAACGACATCCTGCGTCTGGACACATACATCGACCTGCTTATTCCAAGGGGCTCCAACGTATTTGTGAAATACATGCAGGACAACACAAAGATACCAGTTCTCGGACACGCAGACGGTATCTGTCATGTATACGTCGATGACGAGGCAGACTTTGGAAAAGCATACAACGTCTGTTTTGATTCCAAAGTCCAGTACCCTGCAGTATGTAATGCAATGGAAACACTGCTTATCAATGAGAATATAGCCGAAAAGTTCCTTCCGAAAATGGCAAGGATGTACGACGAAGCGGGCGTAGAGATGCGCTGTGATGATGGATCATTCAAAATACTGGAACAGATAGACTTCCTTAAAAGCATAGTTAGAGCCACTGAAGACGACTGGAGAACAGAGTACAACGACCTTACACTCTCCATAAAGATAGTCACCTCAATGGAAGAAGCCATCGAGCACATCAATCACTATGGCTCCCATCACACTGATGCCATTATAACATGTAACGATCTCAAAAAGAAGAGATTTACCGACCTTGTCGATTCATCAAGTGTCATGCTCAACGCATCCACAAGATTTGCAGACGGCTTCAGATATGGAAAAGGAGCGGAGGTCGGTATCAGTACCAACAAGATCCACGCACGTGGTCCGGTAGGAATGGAAGGACTGCTCATCTACAAGTATATACTTGTAGGCAATGGAGACATGGTCGCAGATTATGCAGGACCTGATGCGAAGAAATTCACACACCGCAGGCTCAACAAGACGGCATCAAATGCCCTTTCCAGATAAGAAGAAGAAGAGCCGTACAGAAATCAATAAGGCAGTAAGAAAAACAGGAGCAACACTTTTGACCGACAGGAAAGAGCTCTTCAATGATGTGAACAAGATCGTCATAAAAGTAGGCACATCATCCATCAATACCGAAGACGGCAAGCTTAACCGTCAATTTATGGAGAGCATGGCGCAACAAGTGGCTGAACTGCACGAGACAGGCAAAAAAGTTATCCTCGTAAGTTCAGGTGCAATCGGTATTGGGATAGACATACTGGATTTTGACAGCAGGCCAAAGGAAATACCTGTCAGGCAGGCATGTGCTGCTGTCGGTCAGGGTTTACTAATGCAGGAATGGGGAAATTCCTTCACAAAACACAACCTCAAAGTGGCCCAAATTCTCCTTACCTACGAATCATTCTCCAACAGGCTGACATATCTAAACCTGAGGAACAGCATATCCACCCTGCTTAGCTACGGCGTCATACCGATCATCAATGAGAATGACAGCACGTGTGTTAACGAGATCGAAGCAACATTCGGTGACAATGACAAACTTTCTGCAATGGTTGCCAGCAAGATGGAAGCCGACCTCCTTATAATCCTTTCCGATATCGATGGTCTTTATAATAAAAATCCCAAACGCAACAACAATGCGAAACTCCTTAGTCTTGTAGAAGATATCACGCCTGAAATCGAAAGCTATGGAGGTAATCCCACAAGCATGAAAGGTGTTGGCGGAATGAGAACCAAGATCGAAGCCGCAAAGATATGCCACATGTCAGGATGCTATATGATAATCGCCAACAGCGGTGTTGATAACATTGTCACAAAAGTGCTTGATGGAGGAGACATTGGAACACTGTTCCTCGCAAACCAGGAAGTTCAAAAGAACAGGATACGCTGGATACTACTCTCAAAAGCATGTGGTTCCATTGAAGTGGATGCCGGTGCAAAGGATGCCATACTAAGCAGCATGAGCCTGCTCCCTTCAGGAGTTATAAGTATACATGACGACTTTGACAGAGGAGAGATAGTTGAGATCATCTGTGAAGGAAAGGTATTTGCAAAAGGCATCACAGACTACACATCCGAAGAACTGGAACAGGTCAAAGGCAAGCACACAGATATGCTAGCTGATATCCTTGGTTACAAAAACTACAACCACGTCATAAAGAAAGAGAATATAGGGATTTGCTGAATCTATTTACTAATCCTGTTTATTTTTTCATAAATGTTCATTAATCTTTAATAATTGATTCCCTATATACATATTTCAAATTGAGATCTAAAATGACTTTGGAAGAACAGGTACTTGACAGGATAAAACCCAGTCCTGAAGAAAAAGAGAAGTTACAGGAAGTAGCTTCCGAACTGCTATCAAACGTAATTACTGCTGCAAAACAACTGGGAATAAAGAATATCATCCCTAAACTTGTTGGTTCTGCTGCCAGAAATACCTGGATATCAGGCACACATGATCTTGATATTTTTATTGCATTCCCGGAAAGTACCAGTCGGGAAGAACTGAAAGTTAACGGGCTTCTCATTGCCAGGGAAGTTGCAAAGGATGGAAAGAACATTGAGGAACGCTATGCAGAACATCCTTACCTCAACATGAATTACAGAGGTTTCGACGTTGACCTTGTCCCCTGTTTTGCCGTTGATTCCGCCTCCATGATCAAGTCTGCCGTTGACAGAACACCTTTTCATAATGAATTCATCAAGATGAGCATTCCCGGTCGCGAAGATGATGTGCTGATCATGAAACAGTTTATGAAAGGCACCGGAACCTATGGCTCTGAGCTTCGGACACAGGGATTCTCAGGTTATCTCACTGAACTTCTGATAGTACACTACGGTTCATTCCGCAACACAATGCGAAACGCATGCAACTGGAAACCGGGACTCACCATCGACATGCTGGAACATGGAACAGTCAAGCACGAAGACCCTCTTATTGTCATAGACCCCACCGACCCGAAGAGAAATGTGGCTGCTGCACTTTCCCTGAATCAATTTGCACAATTCATCGACGTCTGTAGACTATACACGGAAGAACCTTCTGAAGATTTCTTCTTCCCAAAAGAAAAGGCACCTATGAAAGAAAACGAGATCATCGATATGATGAACTCAAGGGGAAGCTCGTTTGTTGCTATTGTCTTCAAGGCTCCGGACCTTGTTGATGACATACTGTATCCTCAACTGGATAAAATGGAGCACTCGGTCCGTGCCTTGCTTGATGAATATGATTTTAAGGTATTGAATTCGGGCTACTGGGCAAAAGAAGATGCAATTATCCTTTTAGAACTTATCTCATCTGAACTTCCAAATGTTAAAAAACATAGAGGTCCACCTGTATGGGTCAGTGAACATGCACAAGGATTCAAGGAAAAATATCAGGATTCAGATGAACTATTCTCACTTTACATAGAGGATGGCTTCTACGTTGCCGATATCAGACGAAAGTTCTCAACTGCAAAGCACCTCTTCAATAAGAGAATGAGAACCTGTTCACTTGGGAAACACCTTGGAGAAGCAGTGACTGAAGGATTCACAATTCTGGAAGGCAACGAGATAGCAAAAATAAAGGAATCTGAATTCAGGATATTCCTGAGAAAATGGGAACAGAAAAAGTAATTATATTTACAGCTTTTTCTTTTTACGCTCAGAGCCCTTCAAGCCTTTTCTGATAGAAGAAATACTGCTGTGCATAGCCGCAGTATTGTCCGAAATACATGCGTCCCCAGTTACCAATTTTACTTTTCGTAGCATTTCCACCGAAGAATTCATGATCACCATAGACCGTCTTCACAACCTTTTCAACATGAGTATCCACCGGAAAAGCCTCCATCTTATCAAATGCAAAAAGGAGAATGCAGTCGGCCACTTTCTCCCCTATGCCTTCTAAAAACATCAACCTCTGTTTTGCTTCGTTGTAATCCACCTCAAAAATATCCCCCAGAACCAGATTTCCATCCTCCACATGTTTTGCAGCCTTGATCAGACGGCCTGACCTGAAACCAAGCTTGCAGCTACGAAGGTCATCATCGCATGCATGAACAAGTGAGTGAGGTTTTGGAAAACTGTAATAGCCTTCCTCAATTTCTTCCCCGTAATTACTGCACATCATGGAAATACCCCTTTTGATGTTAGGAATACTCCAGGCGGTTGCGAGCATGTAGGATATGAGGCATTCCCAGGGTTCCTGCCTGATAAGACGAAGTCCCATGTACTTTCTTATAGCCTCATCCATAAATTTATCCTTATTGACCTCTTGAAGGATGGTATCAAGGTCATCATCAAAACGAAAATAATTCTCAAAATAACTTTTTGTTACCTTTGAATCTACCAGGACCTCACCGCTTTTGCTGTCCTGCTGCAAGCGTGCAACATGACCATTTACAACCCCGGTCCACCAGCCATCGATAAAGTCCCACCGGAATACCTGACCACAATCAAGGGTGTAGTTCAGGTTAAAGTTCTCAGAGAAAAGAGTATACATATCAGGAATTGAGTTCAAGCTCCCTTAAAAAAATGGCGGCTGAGATAGTGTCCCCAAGTCCCACGGTTGACACAGGCTCATCACAAATACGGGTCGGAACTATGGTCACCAGATAAGACATGTGTATCCCGCATGTGTTGCTGCACTTCCACTCTTCTTCTATGTGTTTTGCAAGTTTGGAAGATGCTGCTTTTCCAAACTCACTTTTCGGTATATTGGATGCTATCGTGAGCAGCTCTCCCCTGTCAGTAAGCTTCCCGGAACATGCAAAAGCAGCAGCACATCCGGCTCCAAAATCCATTGCATTAATTGTTTTTTCTGGATCATCATCTGTCCTGCATGATACTGAAAGTGCGAATTCCCTTGTGTGAACAAGCATTCTACACAGCCCGAAATCACTGCAAAGTTTTATTGCCGATTCTGCAATTGCCACCGAATCCATTGCGAGTATCGGTTTTGGGTCCATTCCATTGATACTGGCAAGCATGGCAAGTTCATCTTCATTCATCCCTATGCGGTCAACTATAGGAGACAGAATAGAAAATGCATAGGATGCTATTTTCCCGGAAGAAAAATGACCGAATTCTACATGAATATACAGGTCTTTTCTGGCTTCTTTCCAACTCTGGAGTTGCTTTAGGGATGTATCCAGTTTTAGCTTATAATCGTTCTTTTCAGAACCTTCTTCATCTTCCTGCAACATGTGGAAACCGGAAATAATAGCTCCATCCATCTCTGCGGTATTTTTCATGGAATAATCCCGGAAATGTTCATTAAGGTGAAGCTGGAAGTTTAAAAGATCGTAGGTTGCTATGAACCTGTTTTCCCTTGGAACTGAAATGATGTCACCTGAAAAATTAACAGTGTCTCCTTTTTTGAAGTCGAATACAAAGTGAATGAGCTCAGGCCTGTTATTATTGGCTGGTAGAATAGCCCCTATTTCCTTACTGTTGTACAGCTTTCCATCATACGGATGGAAGATAGCCTTTTGAGAAAAAAAGGATGCCTGCAGTTTTGAAAGACTGGCAACATTCGGCACCACCTTTGAAGCGCCGAGCTCTGAGAGAACGTTGGCCATTATACCCATATTGCCACCCATTCTCATTAAAGAATCATTGAGAAATGTCTTTTTGAGCCATTCAAAAACTTCTTTGTCATGAATGAGCCATTCAGCGCCTGTACCATCACGCATGCATAAAAGCAGGCCTGCAAAGAAGTCTGATTTTGATGATATGGAACCTGGAGGATTTACTAATTTCTCCTGAAACTTGTCCTGAAATTCTGTGCTCTCTTCGAGCATTCGGGAAAGTTCCTGGCCATCAATGTGATTGATGGAATCTATATTTGCATTGTAGGCACAGAGAATATTCATCGGTTACTCCTTTATCTGGCATATATTGACCTTCGGCATTTTTGCAAGCAAAGCAATAAAAGCACCTGCTGATATGGCGTCACCTATCCCCACCGTTGCAACAGGGTCCTTTACAACTTTGGATGGAACTATAATAAGACCATGACTACTACTGCTTATACAACCATCCTCGAAATCCTCAGCTGTACAGATGCCCCTTCTCACAAGATATTTTTCAAGTTCTATAAGGTCATCATGTCCGTCAGTATAGACAGGTACTTCCAGACCTACGGAAATATCATCAATACATTTAATGGCGCCAAGAGTTGCCTGTGTTGCTGCCACCGTTGAAGCAAAAAGCAGTGCCTGCCTGTGAGAATCTGCATCCAGTGGATGGTCCTTTGATACCACACAGATATAATAGCCCAGTGAATGAATATGCACCCTCTGCAACTCAAGTTCCTTGAGAAGCCTGACAGCGCCTTCGTAGAGAGAAACAATGCTGTTCTCGCCTTTATTTATCACAGAATATGCCAGTTCCTCGTATCCAAGCACGTTGAGAGCGTTTGCAACTTCCACGGTATCAAGACCAAGTGAAGTTACATGCTTTTTCACGATATCGGTAAGCAGGGCTTTGCGGATGACCTTGTTCTGTATGGATGTAAATTCCACATGTATACGCATCTGAGGATTGCAGCCTTTCAGACGCTCTATTACACTGACAGCCCTCTGCACATAATCAAGATAGGTTGTACCGTCTTCGTATTCTTCCTTAATCATCTGGTATCCGGCAAGAATTGCACCGTCTATGTCTTCCCTGATATCAGAGAGCTGCTCGTACATCTCAGGACTCATGTCTATTCTTATCCATTTAGGCCGGGATGATATTATCAACCGGTTGTCCCTTGGAACTTCGTATTTTTCGCCTGCACAACTGAACTTCATACCATTGGAGAATTCAAGTATCCAGTTGATCTTGGGCTTTTGCTCCGGGTCATATGCTTCCTTTGGATGTTTCAGAACTAGTTTCCCGTCTTCCATAACAGGATGCCACAGATTAGGAGAATCCACAAAATACTCTGCCTGCTCCCTTGCAAGCCATGGTACATAGGTGATGACGTTCTTCACGCCAAGAGTTACCAGAAGATTGGATATGATACCAGCCTGCCCGCCCATGCGTGCAGAATCAAAAACAAGGTTATCCATTAACCATTCATGAATATCAGTTGTATAAGTAGGAACTTCAGCCGCCTTGCCGTCCCGCATGGCTATGATGAGGCGGGCCATAAAATCTACAGGGTCTTTTATCTCTCTGGGATATTCCACCATCCTTTCATGTATCTTTTCGCATCCCACTATCCCAATGAGCTTTTTTATGTCCGTTTCGCTGATATGTTTCATGGCATCAACATTACTATTATAAGCCACGAATACACCCTGCACATTTTCAAGCTGCCCTTTTACATTAGAGACTGCTTCTGAATACCGTTTTTCCCAATCGGCAATGTCCATTATTTCACCCAATGAATACAAATTATGTTTAGAGAGTATTTATATGTGATTGATAGAAGGAAGAGATGTTAATGCGCCCAATTAATATACCCAGCATTCTCTCATATCCTGAAAGTTCCTTAAATGAGCAGCATATATTCAACCCAAAAAAATTAACCATCAATTCTCTTTCTGATACAATGGAATTTCAAATGTAAAAGTGCTGCCTTTCCCCAGACTGCTCTCTACCAGAACGTTTCCACCGTGCATTTCCACATATTTTTTAACAATTGCAAGACCAAGACCCGTCCCTTCAAATTTACGGGTTAGAAAAGAGTCTGCTTGTTTGAAGGGTTTGAATATCTCTTGTTGGTCGTCTTTTGAAATACCAATACCATTATCTGAGACAGAGACCTGCAGTGTGCCATTGATGGAAATTGTATTAACGTATATGTCTCCCTTTTCAGGTGTGAATTTAATTGCGTTGGAAAAAAGGTTATACATAATATCTTTAATCTTGCTTTTGTCGGCATATATTTCGACATCATCAGTCTGAATTTCGGACCTTATATCGATGAGTTTCTTCTTTGCAGCAGGTTGCATCGATATCAAAGTTTCATCTATTAGATCACTAACTCTGAAAGTTCCATATTCAAGTTTCATCTTCCCGGCTTCAACTTTTGATAGATCGAGAATATCATTGATCAATTCGAGCAAATGTTCACTGCTGTCCAGAATATTCGAAAGATACACTGATTGTTTTTCGTTCAGCTCACCCACTATTTTATCATTTAGCACTTGTGAAAAACCGTAAATGGAATTAAGAGGGGTGCGTAGTTCGTGACTCATGTTAGCAAGGAATTCTGATTTTGCCTTGTTAGCAGCTTCTGAATCTATTTTAGCACGCAGTAATACCTCTTCAGCCTGCTTCCTTTCTGTAATATCCCTGCACACGCATAAAGATAATTTCTGCTCCCCAAACATGACCCCGTTCGAATTGACCTCCACATCAATAAAAGAGCCGTCTTTGCGGCGTTGGCTCATCTCAAAATGATTCCCGGGTTCACCAACATGCCTGATCATTTCAACCAATTCTTCACGTGTCCATTGGGTGTCCCAATCCCAAACATGCAACTCAAGGCCTTCTTCCAGAGAATAGCCAAGCATATCCGCATATTTTTGGTTCATCTCGTAAACTTTACCATTTTTATCAAGGGCAACTATCCCATCCCGGGATTTTTCTATGAATATACGTCTCCAGATAGCCTCTTCGGCAATTTGTTTATCAATCCTTTTTTGTTCAGTGATATCCTGAATCATTCCGATAACTGCATTTCGCTCGGGGAAATATTCAGCCACCGAACGTATATCACGGGTCTCACCATCATTTTGCCTCATTATCCTGAATTGGACTTCATAAGGCACCTTGCTAGTCATTAAATCACTTAGTGCCGCATCCAGAATAGGAACATATTCAGGTAGCAGTACTTTTTGCATATCTTCGATCGTACACTGTTTATCTTCCATGCCGTATATTCTAAGTATTTCCTCCGAAGCATCCACTTTGCCGGAGTTTAAGTCGAACTCCCAGCTTCCAAAATGTCCGATCTTCTGTGCAGTACGAAGCTTTAATTCTCTCGCCTTCAGTTCCTCTTCTGCTTGTTTGCGCGGGGTAATATCCCTGCCAACACCCAGTACTCCTATCAACTGTCCATTAGAATCATACATTGGACTTTTGATGGTTTCGAGATATTCTTCATGTCCATCATCGGAGTACGTGATCTTCTCTTCATTCATAACAGGTTTTCCAGCTTCCATTGCTTCCCTGTCTTTTTGGGTGAAAAAATCTGCCAGATCACTGTCTACGAAATCATAATCAGTCTTCCCAATAATTTCTGCCTCTTTTGCACCAAAGAATCGCTCAAACTTGGCATTGCATATGAGGTAAGTACCATTAGCATCTTTCAGCCAAACTACGTCTGGAATCGTATCCACTAATGTGCGTAATTGCCCTTTGCTATCCAACAGCGACTTTTCTGCAAACCTATGGTCGGTTATATCTTCCCCAACACTGGTAATACCGAAAATTCTACCATGTTGGTCTTTAAAAACAGTATTTGTCCAGGCAATTAATCTCCTGTCCCCATCTTTTGTGATAATCTCATTTTCATGATATGTGGGCACATCATTATTTTCAATTGTCTTAAGGAAGGCGGTTTTTATGTCAGCAGTTGTTTCTGCCGGCAGGAAAATTTCAAACCAATTTTTGTTAAGAACTTCTTCTTTTTTCCATCCTGTCAGATCGAGTAAGTAGTCATTAAAAGAAATAATATCCCCATTTGAAGCCAATGTTAACTTGACAAGCTGTATGTTATTTAGGACTGTATGAAAACGTTTTTCTAATCCAAGTAAATCTGCATCTGTTTTTTTCTGCCCATTGATATCAATATGTTGTAAAAGAACATTTGTAGGATGATTTTGTGAGAGTGGTTGGACTTTCATTAAAAAAAAGTGTTTTTCACCAGAAACCTGGCAGGAATATCCAAGCTTGAATATGTTCTTATCCCCATTAATGACATCTCTTATCCCTTTTGCTGCTTCTGCAGCTTCTTCTGCTTTTTCACCAGTTGTTTCATCACACTTTTTTAAATAATCGATTCCTTCAACATTTTTAACAGGATGTGTACCATTGCTCCAGACAAATTCATGCCAACTTGAATTCGAATAAGAAATGATCCCATCGGGTGATAGTATGACAATTCCATCTCCATGGATATCCATTGAATCCACTTCAAACTTAGAAACCGAGGAATCGTTTATTTTCAAAGACATATCTGGCACACCCACTTTTATGAAATTGATTATATAATAAGGGTTACTTATAATTTGTTGCAACCGAATACAGAGTAGTGGGAATTATCAAAAACAATAAAGGTATGCCAAAATTATTTAATAATGCAAGAAACTAAAAAAAGAAGTACAGAAAGGTTCAGCCCCTCCACTATTAACAGAAATATCAAGTCGTGTACTCAGCATTAATCCTGACATAATCATACGTCAGGTCACAACCCCATGCTGTCGCACTCTCGTGACCCAGACCGAGGTCAGTTATGATGAATATCTCGTCCTGGTCCATGATGGACTTTAGCTGGGACAGGGCTTCCTCCTCATTTTTGACCACTTTGCCGTTTTTTACCAGTTCAACGACCTCGGTTCCGGCTGAGAATGAAAGGGAGATCTTCGTCTGGTCCATATCTGCACCGGAATAACCAGCTGCTACTATGACACGTCCCCAATTGGGGTCCTGACCGAAGATGGCAGACTTGACCAGAGGGGAGCGGACTATTGCCTTGGCCACAAGACGAGCATCCTTTTCAGAGGCTGCACCGGTGACCTTGGACTCTATGAGTTTAGTGGCACCTTCTCCGTCGATTGCTATTATTTTTGCAAGCTCGGTCAGTACAAGATCAAGACCTGCCTGGAAATCAGACGTTTGCGGACTGATACCGGACTGGCCTGTGGCTGTTACAAGTACCATATCGTTGGTGCTTGTGTCACCATCCACAACCACCATATTGAAACTTTTATCTACGGAACTTGTAAGGCATGAATGTAAGATCTCTGAAGGAATCTCTGCATCGGTATAGACAAAAGCAAGCATGGTACCCATATTAGGTTCTATCATACCTGAGCCCTTGGCAATTCCTGCAATGCGGATGCCGGAATCCATCTCAATGGCGAGCTCCTTTGGGACAGTGTCAGTTGTCATGATAGCACGTGCTGCACTCATACTGGCATCTGCGTCCTCACCCATAGAATCAAGGGCCTCATCAAGATGAGTCGTTATCCAGCCGGTGTCAAGTTTGTGTCCCACAACACCTGTGGAAGCCACAGCTACCAGTTCCTCGTCAACCCCAAGTTTGGAGGCAAGTGAAGATGCCATGATCCTGGCATCAGCAAGACCCTGCACACCTGTGAAAGCATTTGCATTGCCACTGTTTGCTATTACCGCAGAGAGCTTTCCGGTTTTTGAGAGGTTCTCCCTTGTAACCACCAGCGGAGCTGCAATGACCTTGTTCCTAGTGTAGACTCCGGCAGCGTTTCCTTCTGCCTGAATAATTGCCATTCCCATTTTTCCGGGCTTGATACCACCGGCACGCACGCCCTTTACCGCACAGATACCGCCTTCAATGAATTTCATAATATTCCTTCTTACAATTGTCCAAGACCGTCAATGATGTCGCCACGTGTAATGATACCCACAAGCTGTTCATCCTCATCCACAACTGGAAGACGGTTAATCTTGTGTTTAGTAATTATAGTAGAGGCTTCCTGTATCGAATCTTCCGGACTGACTGTGTAAACGTGTTTTGTCATGATCTCTTTGATTGGCTTTGAACCTACATCATCGAGCATGTTCTTGGTTTCTTCCCAATTGAGCAGCTCGCGGATAGGAACCTCGATAACCTCAAAAGGACTTGGCAACCAGAGCCCGCCATGTTCCGGGACTTGCAGCAATTTCAGGATATCGCCTTCTGAAACGATACCTACTACCTTGCCCTCATCCGCTACCGGCAGACCACTGATGTTTTCCTGTTTCAGGAGTTGCGCCACATCTCTTATCGCATCATCTGGAGCACAGGTAACAACGTTCGGGTTCATTACATCTTTTACTTTCATGATTATACCTTACTTTACTATAATATTTCAGGATTTGCACCTTACGGGAAGATTGCAGCGTTCCAGAGCCCGGCGGTCTCGTTAAAACCGCACATGAGGTTCATGTTCTGAATTGCCTGCCCTGATGCACCTTTTACAAGGTTGTCAATGGCAGAGACGACAACTACACGGTTGTTATTTTCATCAACCTCAAATCCGATGTCACAGAAATTGGAGCCACGAACAGCACCAAGAGTAGGAATGCCCTTGATTACACGCACAAATGGCTTGTCTGCATACATATCCTCGTACAATGACCTAACATCATCCAGCGTGAGTTGTTCCTTTGTGAATATGTGGGCTGTGGTGAGGATTCCCCTGCATGAAGGAACTACATGAGGTGTGAAACTGATGTTTGTCAGGGAATTATCCAGACGGTTGAGTTCCTGCACGAATTCAGAAACATGCCTGTGTGTGGTCAATTTGTACGCCTGCACATTCTCAGCCATGTTCGGATAGTGTGATGTCTGTGAAGGCTCAACTCCAGCACCGGTGACGCCTGACTTTGAGTCAAATATCACTGAGCTGATAAGTCCAGCCTTTGCCAGCGGAGCAGCACCCAGTATCGCACCTGTGGGGAAACATCCCGGATTTGCGATGAATGTCTGTTCAGCAACCTCTGGATGGAGCTCCGGCAGACCGAACACAGCTTCCATGGGACTCTTATGCTCAAGATTATAGACGGATTCGAAGACATCTGTCTTGAGCCTGTAATCCGCACTCAGATCTATGACCTTTGTCTTCCCGTCAATTAGCTTAGGCACTATGTTCATTGCAGTACCATGTGGCACAGCCACAAATACCACATCGCACTTCGACCTTACTTCTTCAGGACTGAGATTCTGGAACTCAAGGTCCAGAAATCCCCTCAGATGCGGGTGTGTTTCACTAACATCCGTTCCTGCAAGCTTCCTTGAAGTAGCTACCGTAATATTAACCTCGGGATGGTTCAGGAGCAAGCGCATAAGCTCCCCACCAGTGTATCCCGATGCACCGATTATTCCTGCACTTATCATGATTCTCACTGTAAAATTATTATCAAATATAAGATGGAGAAGTGATTGTAGTGCTATAACGGTTACGCTTTGGGAGGGGAGATAAGGAAAGAGGAAAAAAGAAAAGAAGATTGTTGTGAATGAAAAAATAGACATCATTAATCTTGATTGTATTAAATACGAAAAATATACAAAAACAATTAACTTAATAACTATTTGTAGGATGATGGGTGTTTTATGGAAAGATTAATAATCCCCATCACCCATTATGAATTATGGCAAAAAGGAGATATCGAGTAGAACTCAATTATCCAAAGGGAAAAAACCCACAGTATTTTTTAGTGAAAGATGTATGGTTTAAAGGAAAAAAAGGTAAAGTAAGACAGTATCTTGGAACAACTCCACCTTCAGAAATTGATATTATAAGATATTCAGATGAACATGCATTTAATCTTGAATTTAAAGTCGCTGAAAAAAAAGCAGAATTTAGCAGCAGCATTTATGATTCTGCCTATTTGCCTTTAGATAAGGTTAAAGAAATAGAACGTCTTCGGTTTTTGTATAAAACATTTACTGAATTACTCACTACTAATGAAATTGGAGCTTATGAAGAGAATTTTGAAATACATTATGTTCAAGGAACAACTTCCATAGAAGGAAATACATTTTCAATACAAGAAGCTCGTGACCTCTTAATAGATGGTATTGTACCAAAAGACAAGACACTAAGAGAAATTAATGAAATTCAAAATTTTAAAAAAGTGAGAAGTTGCAGAGACAAATATAAAAATAAAGTTAATTTAGATTTCATTAAAAGCTTACATAGTCTTGTGATGGCTAATATAGATGTAGAATCAGCAGGTACTTTTAGGAGAACCGATGATATTGGCATAATGGGGTGTGACTTAAGAGTTGCTCCATCAATTATGATCGAAGAAGAATTGAACGACATTATAAAGGAATATTACGAAGGAATAGAAAAAAACAAGTATCCTTTTGAGCAAGCAGTATTATTCCATTATAAATTTGAAATGATTCATCCATTTGCGGATGGCAATGGAAGAGTTGGTCGCGAAATATTTAACTATATGCTATCAAGAGAAGGCTATCCAAAGCTTTTGTTTTTAGGCAACGATAGAGAATCATACATAGTTTCGCTAAAATATGGTAACAAAGAAGATTGGGAACCTATGGTTAAATTATTTACAAATTTAGTACTCATACAAAGATACGATATCCTAATTAATAATTTAAAGAAGGTTGTCATTCCGCCAAAAAGAGATGGGCAAATGAGACTGTCAGATTTTAAATTTGATTAAAATATATACCCTATATGAGAAACTCAATAAATAGAAACTGACAGCCATCTACTTATAAAGTATTCAACCAATAATTCCAAAAGGATGGTCGAATAAACCATCCTTTTTCTTAAGAATACAATCAGCTCAAACCATCAAAAACCAAAAAACTGTGATACTTTCAGAACTACATTTGCAACGGTATATCTAACAGTATTTACAAGACCTACAGACTCAATTACAATCTCACCATTGTCCTTTGCGGCAATGAACTCAGCCAATGGGTCTGATTATCTGAGAATGTTTCTTATTGTAGTTTCATTTGCACCAAGCAGAAGACAATGGATAAAAAAAAGTGACTGGAAATATAATCCTTAATTTTAAGCTTAATTAAGAACTATTTTTCTTTTTTGTACATACTATTTAACTTTGGGATAAGCCCATAAATATAAAGGATAAATAGAGGACTTAAAGCCCTCAATCACCCTTTTGCTTCCTTATAACAACTATTCCAAGCATCAGAACAATTCCAACACCTGTGATCCAATAGAGATAACCGGAATTATCATCGTTATCTGCTGGTGTTACTTCTTCCACAACATCAGATGCTTCAGTAATCACTTCCGGTGTTTCCACCGCAGTTTCCTTTACTTCTTCTGTATCGGTTCCGAACAATGCATACATTGAGAAGTGACTTATCATTGCTGTTGCTTTGCCGCTTTCCCAGTCAATAGTTGTTTTCAGGGCTTCCCATCCACCTTCGGATGTGTAAGTGTAGATCGTTGGAGCTTTGTCTTCAAAATCTTCCGGATTAAAATCGATGGCAATGAGAACTTCCTTGTTGAAGGTTGTTCCTGATGGTCCGAAGTCATAGTAAAGACCTGATTCAACGACCTCCGCAGGAGTATCCACAGGTAAGGATGCAGGTTTGGTGACTATGATCTTGCTTACCGGATTGCCTAAAGGATCTGTAGCTGCCGTTCCTTTGTAAAAGGTCAACGTTGTTTTTGTGTCTGATGATTTTGCAGTGGTGTCAGCAGATATTTCCCCACCATCATTTGCAGACAACTGGGTTTCTGTACCCTGTGATCTTACTCTTGAAGCAACTGAACTGCCACTGGAACCTGAGCTGGTTGAACTGGTGCTTATAGTTTCTTTAAACAAACCAAATGTACCAAATTCAGATAGACTTACAGAAACATAATTATCAGTGGTATTAAGTGAAGTTCCGGAAACTGCGAGCCATTCACTATTATTTAACCTGTACAATGCCACAGAATCCTCAAGGCTGCTACTCAGTCCTGAATCATCATAGAAGAATGTGAAATTCATGGTTGATACACTTGAATTGACAATCGTTACATAGCGATTCATACTGGTTTTTCCAGAAAGAGCTGTTGCAACAGTTTCAACCCCTTTGAGTTTAACGTCACTATCACTTACAAAGGATAACTCTGCGGAATTATTTGTTAACACAAGATTATCTATTATGTTATCAGAACACGAATCGACAATTAAATCATAATCGGAGTTATTTATTGCATAATTTTCTGTCAAAGTAGTATTTCCTGATCTATAAATAACAATACCAATATCAGAATTTGAAATGACAGTATTATTGATCAAAGCATTGTTGCTTGATGTAGAAAGATGAATGCCATTATCAGCATTTGCACTGACAATATTGTTAATAAAAGTATTGTTGCTTGAAACATAAAGGTCAATACCATCATCAGCGTTTGAACTGACAGTGTTGTTAGTCAAAATATTATTATCTGAACCGGTAAAATAAATGCCGTCCACGGTGTTGTTACGGGTGGTAATATTGTCAAGAATGGCATAATTGGAATTAATCAAGCGCACTCCACGATAATTACCAGAGGAATTGACATTCTGTATAGTAGAATTATTAGTATAGGCAAATAAAACCCCATACACTCCTTTTGTCAATTCAAGGTCTTTTGCTGTAATGTTTGTAGAATTTATTGCATAGACAAGTCCTGCATCTGCAGGTATCTCTGCATCTGAACGATTGACCCAGTAATAAAGTGGTTTGTTATCAACCAGGTTGCTTATGTCAATGTTATGAATAAACTGTTGCAGACTAGACCCATAAGCTCCAAAATTGCCAGAATTTGATGACATGGTGTTATTTATCATGGTAGTGTTGCTTGAATGAGAAAGATAAATACCGGAATCAGAGTTGGAACTGGCAGTATTGTTGCTCAAAATATTGTTGCTTGAATGGTAAAGATAAAAACCGTCTTCAATGTTGTTAACGGCGGTAATATTTTCAAGATTGATATAGTTGGAATTGATCAAATCTACCCCATAATAATTTCTTGACGCATTGACATTCTGTATCGTAGAATGATTAGTATAGGCAAATAAAACCCCATCTTCTCCTTTTGTTAATTCAAGATCTTTAACTGTAATATTTGTAGAATTTATCACACACACAAGTCCCGCATCCGCAGGTATCTCTGCATCTGAACGATTGACCCAGTAATAAAGTGGTTTGCTATCGACCAGATTGGTTGAATCGATGTTGTGTATGAATTCTTCCAGAGTATCTCCTTGAACTCCAAAATTATGAGTGTTTGATGCCATTGTGTTATTGACCATGGTATTGCTATTTGAAGAAGCAAGGACAATACCGCTCCCGACGTTATTGCTGGCAGTATTGTTGGTCAAAACACTGTTATTTGAAGAAGAAAGAACAATACCGTACCCATTGTTGTCGCTAGCAGTATTGTTGATTATTGTACTGTTATTTGAAGAATCGAAAATAATGCCTATCCCATTGTTATTGGCGATATTGTTGGTAAAAGCATTGTTGCCTGAAGAATAAACAAAAATTCCAAACATGTTGTCACTGGCAGTATTGTTGATAACAGTGTTGTTACTTGAAGAAGAAAGGTAAATACTGCAGAGTCCAGAGCTAACATTGATGCCATCTATAGTATTGAAACTTGATAATGACAGGATCACGCCAAATTCACTTTCTGATACCGTGACGTTTTCGATTGTTGAATTTTCAGTGTGCTCAAATAGGGCACCTCCATTAACAAAATTGTTGTTTTTTACATTGAGATAACTTGAATTATTAGTATAGACACCGTAATAATTGCCATTCAATTGGTTATCTGAAATGTTACAACCGGAAACAGATGAAACATATATACCAGAATTATCGGTGGACGTTGCACCGGTTATATTGAATCCACTAATAATGACATTGTCAGAACTGATATTGAAAACACTGTTACCTGATGACCGGACCACTGTGCTTGCTGACCCATTTTCAGAGATGATAGTGACGGTTTTATTAACTATTACATTCTCGGTGTAAGTTCCATCACTTACAAGAATAGTGTCACCTGAATTTGCATTTAAAACAGCTGCACTAATTGTAGTATAATTTTTTCCGCTCTCTCCAACTGTTATTGTTGCAGGCATGATCATGCCCAGTGGCTCTGTTGTCAGTTCGTATTCCTGCCCACTGGTTGTTGTTATTGCAGCAGATGTAATTTCGGCTGGCAGATCATGTGAGGCTAGCCTGAGCTCCTGCTCTTCGATCAGTCTTGTTGCAGCAGATGTAATTTCAATAGGTAGCTGATGTGTTGCTAGTATGTGTTGCTGCTCTTCATCCGTTATTTCTGTAGCAGATACGATTCCCATGCATGATAATAAGATCAACAGCACTATTGAATATCTGAATATGTGTAACTTTTTTTGATTCATTCCAAACACCATTAATATCAACTTGGATTATATTAACACTATAATACTTGTTTTAATATTTAATGTGCCCCACACACTTCCCATAAGTTATCATAATAATAAAAACAGTAATACAACAGCTTGATTCAGAGAAGAAAATAGCTTTTCTAAAATAAGAGTAGCAATTTACAAAATAAAATAGTAATTTCACAAAAATAAAGAAGAAGGCTTAAAGCCCTCCATCCTCCTTCTTTTTCCTTACAACTACAACTCCCATAATCAGAACAATTCCGGTACATGCGATCGAATATCTGATAATGAGTAATTTTTTTGAATCCATTTTTAGCACTAGTTATAGTAGCGATAATCAGAAGGCAAGTACATATATATTTATATTGCATATAAATATAGTATGCTATTTAAGCCTTCATTAAAAGAAGTGCTACAAACAGCGTTTTAAAAATGTCTGTTCTCTTTATATGCAAATTCTGTTTTTCAAGAATACTCTAAATTATTCTAAAAATAAAAACAAGCGGATGGTAAACTAAACCACCCCCTATACAATTACTTGATATTGCTTATAATGACTTTTATCATTAAAAACCAAAGAACTGTGATACTTTCAGCACCACATTTGCAACGGTGTATTTGACAGTATTTACAAGGCCTACAGGCTCGATAACTATCTCCCCATTGTCCTTTGCGGCAATGAACTCAGCCAATGGATCTGACGATTTGAGAATGCTTCTTATTGTAGCTTCATTTGCACCTACGATCATTGTTGCATCAAACTCTTCGTCTTCATCAACCTCTTCAAAGGTAGTGATGTAACCGTCTTCGGTGATTGCTTTTATAAATATTTCATCACCGTCGTCAGTGACTATTGCCAGTTCGATAACCTCATTTCCCAGAAGGGATTTAAGGTAAGAAGGCAGGTATTCGGCATTCACATTATATTCGTCGACCTTATTGTTGAGGTCATCAACTATGTCGGCACTTGCTACTGGCATCATCATCGCCAGCAACAACATCAATATGATTAGTATTTTTTTCATCCACTCACTCTCCATTTGGAATTCTTGTTTTTATTACAAAGAACTCTTTAATCATATATATGGTGTTAATTATAGTTATGCTTTTTCGCATCTGTAGAAAAATAAACAAGATTACATAATATTTAATTCATAACGCCGTTTTGGAATTCTTATTCTAAAGCAGAAATCAAAATTAGTGAATGATTCCCCAAATAGTGTCAGATCATATAAACAAAGCCAGAAACAAACTCAAAAAGGATGGTCAGCTGAACCATCCTCTTGTCCGAATGCAAACTTTCACAAGCATGAGCATAACAGGCACTTCAATAAGAACACCCACAACAGTTGCAAGAGCAGCGCCTGATGACAGCCCAAACAGTATCGTAGATGTGGCAATAGCCACCTCAAAATGGTTCGATGCGCCGATCATTGCAGAAGGAGCCGCATCCTGATAACTCAGTTTCAAAAGCTTCGCAAGAATATATCCAAGCGTGAAAATGAACACTGTCTGAATAAAAAGCGGCACTGCAATCCACAGGATTGTCAATGGCTGTGACAGTATTGTTTCTCCCTTGAAACTGAAGAGCAGTATCAGCGTAACAAGAAGAGCAGTAATAGTGACCGGTGTCAGCAGATGGACAAAACTCGTATCGAACCATTCCTTACCCTTCATGCGGATTATCAGTTTTCTGGAAACATACCCCGCCGCCAGTGGAAGTGCTACGTATATCCCTATGGACAGAGCCAACGCCTGCCAGGGTACAGGAAGCCTTCCAACTCCAAGCAGGAAACCTCCGAGAGGACCATAAAGAAAAAGCATAGCAAGGGAATTTATAGCAACCATCACAAGTGTGTGGCAGTCATTTCCACGAGCCAAATATCCCCATACAAGAACCATTGCAGTACACGGTGCTATTCCCAGAAGGATACAACCTGCAAGATAACTTCTCCACAATGGCACCTCCAACATCTTGATACCATCCTGCAAAACAACAGTTCCTTCACCATAACTCGCACCTACAGGAAGATCAAGTCCAAAAGGCATCTTCACAAGGTCTGTTGCTTCCGGACCAATGAAGCCGAGGAACAGTGTACCCAAAAAGAAAAGGGATATGAGATACATTGTAAACGGCTTGATAGCCCAGTTAATGAAAAGTGTAAGCCCTACAGGCTTTAGATTCTGTCCGGCCTTGAGCACCTCACCGAAATCGATCTTCACCATGATAGGATACATCATGAAGAACAGGCAAATTGCAATTGGGATCGAAACCACTGGTGCTTCATCCACATATATTGACAAACTATCAAGATAGAGTGCAATGCCCGGTGCAAACCTCCCAAGCAGAATTCCCCCGATGATACAGAGAATTACCCACACAGGAAGGTACTTTTCAAAGAAAGCAAGGCCTTGCGGCTCTTTAGTTATGCATGCTTTTGTAGCCATAGAACTGATCCCCACAGATGTTCTTTTTATGATGCCATGAATATGAAACAGGCACGTTTAGTATTTTGACCCCAAAACATTCCCTATTCAGAAATGTTTTTCAAATACATTCAAAATAACGAGCTTAGAATTTATAAGGATTGTTCTAACGGTAAACTGATAAAAAAGAAAGGATGTTTCCACCTTATCTGGAAATGATCAATCAGACATTCACCTTGTAGATGGTCTGTCAAAGAAGATATTTTTCCCCTTTACACTCAAAGGAATCGCCATTGCAACATCCGCATCGATCATATCAAAGTAACATGCAGCAGCACCTGCCGAGTACAGCACTCTGTTATCGATACACAGGTCTTTTGCCTTTGACACCGCAGACCCCACAGCAATACCGAGGTCCATGTATTTGATCATACAATGCGGACCTGTGAACTCTACCTTGACTTTTTTCTGCTCAAGCATTTCTTTGCATGTCTTAAATCCACATGCACCACAGTTAAGTGAGCTAACACCAGACGACTTCAGACCAATAAGGAGTAATGAATCAGCATCCCTGATATTCTTGGCATCACGTATCAGGAACTTCATATCCTTTATGTCACTGAGCTCTTCCATTTTGTCAGCCAGTTGCATTCTATCAGCATCATCCAGCAGGAAGGTCACAATATCATCGACACCTTTGCCCTTGGGTGCGGTCCTTGCAGCTACAAGGATTGTTTTTGCAAGCGATTCAATTACCTCGAGTTCAGGATTTTGTTTCATAAGAAAAGAAAATGTTTCAATGATATTTATTCATTGAGATGAAAATAGTGCAAAGGGCAGGAATAAATATTCCTGCCACGAAAATATGCCAATTAAATGTCCAGAGTTATCAAATTCGGTTTATCATGGACCTCGAAACTGATCTTTTCAAAAGAAAGACCTTCCTTTTTCAGATTTGACTGTATGCATTCATCCACAATTTTCACAAGTTCTTCCTTCGGGACCTTTGTCACAGCACTGAGGAACTTCAGATGCTCTTCACCACCATCACCCTTCTCATCAAGTATCTCAACTACCGGCTCACCTTCAGAAGATGTCAGGCTGCCCTTGACAAGACCTTCCTTGAACTTGAAACTTATCTTCACATGCCCTATGAACTCAGGATTGATTTGTTTTACTTTATCCTTGATATCCATTAAAAGATGTACCAGCATTGTTGTGACCTTATCACTGTGCATAGCTTCTGAAGTGATCGAATATTCACCTGCATAAGCTCCAACACCTGAAGCCTCAATGGAGTTCATATCCTCACGATCTTGATGTATCTCACTTTCACCTGTCAGCAGGTCCATGAATCTCTCGAATTTCTCATCTGCGTTCTTTGCTGAGAATTCAACAACAATTGCATCAGGGTTTATTCCAAGGACCATCTGAGTTGCAGTTGCAATACCTTCACTGTCCACAAGGTCTATCTTATTGATACAAACTATCTCAGATTCCTTGATCTGGCTCTCAATGAACCTTGGTATCTGCTTCCATTCAACACCAAACCTGCTGGCATCAACAATAGAAACCACCGGAGCAAATGAGACCTCACCCAGGTCCATAAGTTCGATATGCTCCTTTATCTGAAGAGGGAAAGCGATTCCCGTCGGTTCGATAATGACGACATCCGGCTCATAATCCTCAATGAGGTTCTGCAGGGTGAGCTCCATACTGATCTTAAGGGAACAGCAAATGCAACCACTGGTCAGCTCTTTTGTAACAAGACCACTGCTTGATATCGTTTCACCGTCTACCCCAACGTCACCGACCTCATTGACAATTATAGCTATTTTGTGCCCTTTACCGATCAAATGTTTAGCAAGATTTCGCAGAGTAGTTGTTTTTCCGCTTCCAAGAAAACCACCTATGATTATCACTTTCATTTTTTCACCATCATTAGCACATAAGAGAATAACGAGCATAGAACACACTCGTTAGTAGAATATACTGTAATTAGATAATACCTAATTTTAATACTGAAAGCTTTTACAAAATAAATATCCATTGACAGGAAATTAGAATGAGGACTTATTGCTGCAATGGAAGGCGAATATGGATAATTGTCCCTTTTCCATCCTCACTTGTAACGTGTATATCGCCGCTGTGATCCTCAATGATCTTCTTACAGATATACAGACCAAGTCCCGTACCACCATATCTTCTCCTTACAGAGGAATCAACCTGATAGAAGCGTTCGAAAAGATTAGGGATCTTGTCTTCGGGAATACCAATCCCTGTATCCTCCACCTCCAAATACAGAGAATCAGCTGATGCGTGTGCAGAGATAGTGATCTTGCCGTCCTGTGGCGTGAATTTAATAGCATTGTCTACCAAATTGACAAAAACATCCATCATCTTATCGTGGTCAGCAGTTATGACCGGCAGGTTGTCAGGAATATCCTTTATAAGTTTGATCTTTTTACCCTCAGCCTGAAGTGCAAGATCCTGTATCGAATTATCGATAACATCCATTATATTTACGTTCTCAAACGAATAACTCAGCTTGCCGGACTGTGCCCTGCTAAGATACAACAGGGAATCCACGAGCCTGCGCAGACGCTCGGAGTTCCTTATAACAGTATCAACCGCTTTTTTCTGTTGCTCGTTCACAGAACCAAGTGTCTGATCTGCTATCAACTGGCTGTATCCTTGGATCGAAGTAAGTGGCGTTTTGAACTCATGACTTACATTGGAGAGGAAATCATCCTTCATTCTGTCAAGAGACGTCAGTTCTTCATTAGCATCTGAAAGTTCAGCGTTTGCTTTTGAAAGTTCAGCATTGACCTTAGATATCTCATCGGCATTTTCCCGAAGAGTATCCTCAGCTCTTTTACGTTGTATGAGCCTCCACATACCTTCCATGAACAATGTCAATTGCCTGAGATCGGACTTGTTATATTCTTCTTCCTTATTTCCAACACCTGCAGCACCTACGATTTTCTTGCCATCGAATATGGGGATGTTCATATAGCGTTTTAAAATGATATGACCTTCAGGATAACCATGCTTCAGCGGGGTGGGAGCTTCAAAATCATTGATAATGATAGCTTTTTTCTGCCTGATCGATTCTCCCCACAAGCCTGTGCTTTCAAGAGGATACTCAAGCTTCTTTCCCTTGACCTTGCATTCCTTCATTATATTCTTTGACCAGGAATACACGATAAGAATAGTGCCTTCTTCATTCAGGAAAGCAAGATAACCAATCTTACTCTGGGTAAGCCGGACAGCTTCTTCCTGCACAAAATCAGCTATTTCCTTAAGAGAAGTATCATTCAGCTGGTTAATTTTCAAAAGGGCTTCAAGTCTGGATTCGTCGAGACGTAATGCCTCCTCTGCCTTTTTACGTACAGAGATATCTCCAAAGATACCGATGCCTCCAAGGAAAGTACCATCATCTGCAACATTAGGACTGTAATCAGCCTTGAGGTAAACATCCTTACCACTAATTACTGTACGATATTTCCCCTCAAAATGACCATTTTTCCTGGAGAGAGCATCATTTATGGCTTTTTTCATCATCTTGTCACTGATCTGTTTGACCATGTTAAAACCGATGATCTCTTCCTTACTTTGTAGACCTATTATCTGCAGGTATTTCTCATTGCAGTGAGTTAAGATTCCTTCAGCATTGAAATGGAATATTCCAAGAGGAGAATTTTCAAATATAAGACGATATTTCTTCTCAGCCTCAAGAACAGCATCTTCTGCCTTTTTACGTTCAGATATATCCTCAAATACTCCAATACCACCAAGAAAAGTACCATCTTCTGCGATGTTTGGACTGTAATCAGCCTTAATGTAAATAGTTACATCAGTTGAAACTGTGTGATATTCACCTTCGAAGTGTCCGACCTTTCTTGAGAGAACATCATCCACAGCCTTTTTCATCTTTGGATCTACAATGGACTCAACCAGATCAAAACCTATGATATTCTCTCTCCTCCCAAGACCCATTATTTCCAGGAATTTCCTGTTGCAATGACTGATAACACCGTTTTTATCAAAATTGAATATTCCCAGAGGACTATTCTCAAAGATCATACGATATTTCTTCTCGGCTTCGATTATCGCTTCTTCTGCATTTTTACGGTCGGTGATGTCTATGACAATTCCCTGATAATAGGCAGGCTCACCGTCTTCATCCCTGATAAGGAACGATCTCTCTGTAACCCATCGTAGATTACCGGATTTTGTGAGCAGGCGATATTCCTTAGAAAAATACATCTTTCCTGATATCTCAAGTTGTGCAACATCATTGCGTACAGAATCAAGATCATCAGGATGGACCATATCCGTATATACAAAGTTGCCGGAAGTCAATTCTTCAGGAATATACCCAAACTGTGCAATGTTCTCTGAAACAAACTCTATAGGCCAATTCTCTTTTGCAGCCCAAAGAAAAGCAACTACCGGACTCTTCTTGTAGATATCCCCTTGTCTTTCAGCAGACATGAACTTGCTCTTTAAATTATTCTGGTCTATAGTCTGCTCTGTGGTATTACCAATTGTACCGAGCATCCCTGCATAGTCACCATGTTTATCCCTCAACGGGAACAAAACACCGCTATGATAGATGTACTGGCCATCGGGTTTTACGAAAGGAAATATATCGTAAGTTCGAGAGCGTAGGCTCTTCTTTGTCATATGGAAAATATCAATGAACCTGAGTTCATCAGCCTCAAGTTTCCGGGGCATGAGGGAGATTATTCTTGTGCCAATAACATCTTTCTTGAGCAGACCTGACAGGGACTCCATTCCCATATTCCAGTAAACTATATTGTCATGCTTGTCAATGGCCCAGACACCTGTCCAGACATTCTCTAATATATCATCGGGGAAAATTGCTTCTTTCTGTACGACCTTGCAAGATGAGGAGCTTTGAAGCAAGGTCCATCTGCCTTTCTGTTTTATGATGCTACCATCATGCATACCGATTATCTCGATTATCTCAGACCTTGTACGGGCTTCAAGTAAAAATGCGAACAAGCCGACGATACCTTTCGTTTTTATAAGGCCCATTGCCTTTTTTTCGTATTCAACGAACCTTTCCCATGCATCCTCGCCGACAATGGTGAACTTATCAACTACCCTCAGGCCATCATAACCTTCATCTATTGCAATATTGTAGAGTTCTTCCCATTTTTTGATATCCCTTTCAGAAACTGCACCTTCACCGGCAATGTAGCACTCGTTGCAGGAAGTTAGCATCAACTGGCCGTTTTCAAGATACTTGTCTACGTCAATTCCAGCACCTTTTAGCAAATCCTTTGCGTTGTCAGCGTCAAGCTGACCTGAAACTCCCCACAGGCAACATTCATTGTTCCTGAAACCTGCATCTAAGAAAGATGCCACTATATCCACAAACTCTTCAGTGTTCTCATACAGCAGGGAAAAATAACTCCCCTGAGTTATGTCCTCTATGAAATCAATGTCCGAATTGATAGTATGGATGCTGATAATATAACCCCTGTATGACAACTATTAGTGATGAATGATTTCAAAATTACGATAAATAAGAGTATTCAATTCTTATATTTAATTAATTACCTCTAATAACCTGAAAAATGGTTAAACGTGGTTAACCTGCATAATATATCCGGTATATCTTTCCTGCGTTATCATCGCTGACAAATAACGATCCATCATCAGCTACTATCACATCAACCAGCCTGCCACTGATGGTTGCAGCTCCAAGCCATCCTGTTGCAAAATCTGTGAGCTCTCGGGTGTCCATGTCAATACTGACCAGCTTGTACCCGGTCGGTTCCTGTCGGTTCCACGAACCGTGGAAACAAACAAAAAGGTCGCCATGATACTCTTCCGGGAAACTGTCACCATGGTAGAATGTAAGTCCCAATGGTGCTGAGTGTGCCTGCAGGTTCACAAAACTGGGCATTTTCCCAGTTTCATTACAGGGATTGCCAATGTATTCACTATCGTTAAAGTCAGTGTCGTAAATATTCGTACCATAACAGCTTGGCCAGCCATAATCCCCGCCTTCTTTTATGAGATTTATCTCATCAGGAGGAAGGTCATCCCCTAGCCAGTCTCTTCCGTTCTCAGTGGCATATAATTCCCCGGTTAGCGGATGAAATGCCATTCCCACTGAATTGCGAAGTCCCTTTGCAAATACCGAGAGATTATTTCCATCAAGCTCACTCTTTGATATGGCAGCCCTCATTTTGTTGGACTCATAGCAGACATTGCATGAAGAACCTACACTCAGGTAGAGTTCACCTTCATGGATTTTCACGGTCCTTGTATAATGACCGCCCGTGGGAAGAGCATCAATTATAATTTCCAGACTATCTTCATCAGCAACAAGGTCACCGTCATCATCCCTTACCCTGATGACCCTGCTCTCCTGCGCTATGTAGAACCAGCCGTCATAGTAGTCTATTCCATGAGGATGATCAAGGTCTGATATGAACACATCAACCTCATCAGCAACATTGTCACCATTTCGATCTGGAAGTACAGCTATAAGGCCCTTGTTTGGTATGGATACGAAAAGCAGACCATCCTTGATCATCATCATACGGGGACCAGGAGACGGTCCTCCGAATGATAGCAGGGTGCTACCCAGGTCATCGGCATATACATCAATGACAAAACCAGGTGGCAGGGTTATGCCTTCAACTCCTGAACCTGTCACGGTAGGTCGCACACCGAGATAGTTAGCCGAAAATATCACAAGGAAAATCATCACTACGAAAAGAACAGCTATCCACCACACTCTCAAACCTGATAACAATCGTGACATAAGCAACCCCTGTTAATTGTTGGAGCTGGAAGGATAAAAGGATTTGGGGATTTGCAACGAAGCAATTGAAAATATCAATAACGGCTCTGAATAAATATAATTCTCATTTTAACCATTCTATATGATTGCATGTAGCTATATTACCCGAACAAAAATTGCTTCAACTTTCGTTTTACATAATGATCAAATATTATTTTACGCCATCATATATAAATCACATAAAAGAACAAAAAGAAAGATAAAAGTGGTTAAATTATTTTAGCTAGGTATAGATATCACCCAACTTTCAAAGCATTTAATGTCCGACTGCAAAAGTAAATCTTCACTTAGACAAAGTCTGAGAATTAAAGGTGAATCTTAAGTGATTTTATGAAAAAAACACCCGCCTTCCAAAAAAGATCAAATGAAAAACCGGGCGATATCGAGACACTTGAACTTGCAGATGTCATTGATTCTGCAGAAATCCAATCATTAATGGATGATTTTTATCGATTGACCAATATTGGTGTTGGCATCATTGATCTTAATGGAAATGTATTGGTCACCACCGGATGGCAGGAAATTTGTACTAAGTTCCATAGAGTTAATCCTCAAACCTGCAAACATTGCATAGAAAGCGACACGGAACTATCTAAAGGAGTGGCCTCTGGAACATTCAAATATTACCATTGTAAGAATAATATGTGGGACATTGCAACTCCCATCATAATTGAAGGAGTTCATCTAGGCAACCTTTTTCTGGGACAATTCTTCTTTGACGACGAAGAAATACCATATGACACATTCAGGCTTCAAGCACAGAAATATGGTTTCAATGAAGAAGAATACATCGTTGCACTTGAGAAAGTACCTCGCTGGAATAAAGAAACAGTCAATACAGTGATGTCATTCTATTCTAAATTGACACATCTGATATCAATAGTAAGTTATAGCAATATTGAACTTGCCAGAACCCTTGACGAGAGAGAAATAACCATTCAATTACTTAATCTTTTTAGCACACATAATGATTTGTCTGAACTTATTCACTCTGTGACCGAATTGCTAAATAAGTGGTCCGGCTGCGAAGCTGTTGGAATCAGGATAAGAGAAGGCGAGGATTACCCATATTACCAAACAATGGGCTTCTCTGAAAGTTTTGTGAATTCTGAAAATTCACTTTGTACAAAAGATATTAACGGACAGATAATCCGGGATGAACTTGGCAATCCTGTTCTTGAGTGCATGTGCGGAAATATTATTAACGGACGTTTTAACCCGATGATGCCATTCTTTACCGACAAAGGCAGTTTCTGGACAAATTCGACCACCGAACTACTAAAAAGTACGAACGAATCAGATAGAATGATACGTACACGTAACCGTTGCAATGGCGAAGGTTATGAGTCCGTTGCTTTGATCCCTCTTAGGACACATGGACAAAATCTTGGGCTTATACAGCTCAATGATTCCAGGAAAGGATTATTCACTGCAGAAAAAATAGCTTTTTTTGAACGTCTGGCAGACAATATCGCACTGGCACTGTCACAGTTACAGACAAATAGGAAGTTACAGGAAAGCGAGAACAGAATTAAAAGTATCTTCAAAGCAGCACCCATAGGCATAGGTGTCGTAACTGACCGCATAATCACAGACGTTAATACACTTGTATGTAAAATGTCAGGATATAGTGCTAAAGAGCTTATTGGGACCAGTTCCCGAATATTCTACCCAACTCAGGAAGAGTATGAGTATGTAGGGAAGGTGAAATACCGATTTATAAGTGAAAACGGCACCGGTACCGTGGAAACAAAATGGAAGAGGAAAGATGGTTCCATAATAGACATACTGTTATCTTCAACACCAATAGATACTTCTGACCTGTCAAAAAGTGTTACTTTCACTGCACTGGATATAACCGAACGTAAAAAAGCAGAAGAGGCTTTACTGTATTCAAAGGTCGTTTCAGATGATACGAACCGTATCAAGAGCGAATTCATGAAAAATGTATCCCATGAACTCAGGACACCTCTTACATCAGTAATCGGATTTTCAGATATTTTGCTGGAACAGGATTCTGAAGGATTAAGTGATGCACAAAAAAACTATGTTGGATATATCCACAACAGCGGACAAAATCTTCTGGGACTGATAAATAAAATACTGGATTTTTCGAAATATGAAATTGAAGATATGGATGCAATTGATCTTAAAAAAATATCATTGAACATACTAATTAACGAAATCATGATGTTGCTGTACCAAAAGTCCTCAAAAAAGAATATTAACATTTATTTAAAACAAGAAGGAGCATTCGAGACATTATACGCTGATGAAGACAAACTGACGCAGATAATACATAATCTTCTGGACAATGCTGTTAAGTTCACAAATGAGGGAGGTTCGATAACTATTGAGACGAGAAAACATGACCAAATGCTTCAGATCTCTGTAACTGATACAGGAATTGGAATTGAAAAAGATAATATAGAGAACATATTCAAACCCTTTGTCCAGATAGATGGTTCAATCGCCCGGAAATATGACGGTACAGGAATAGGTTTGGCACTGACTGAAAAATTGGTGAAGCTTCACAGTGGCAGCATATGGGTCGACAGTGAACCAGGCAAGGGAAGCAATTTCACATTTGAGATACCGATCAATCCAAAAGAAAATTAATGATCGATTCTCAATCAACTTCAATAATTTAGATTATTTTCACCCTGCTTACAACACTATTATTAACCAGACTGACAATATACATTTCTCTTAATTAAAGGACGGGAAAATAATGGATGATAAAAAACAGATATACTTAGCAGGGCCACTTTTTTCACAGGCAGAGAGGGATTTCAACATACTGCTAAGGGACAGGCTGGTGGAAATGGGGTTCGCTGTATTCCTTCCGCAGGAGGATGGGAACGACACGGAATTCAATCGCATGGAAGACAGGCAGAGAATTATTTTTGAAAATGATGTCCGTGGGATAGATGAATCTGACATCGTGCTGGCAGTACTTGATGGTGGCAGTGACGTAGACTCAGGAACTGCATGGGAAATGGGATATGCCTATGCAAAAGGGATGCCGGTACTTGGGCTAAAAACCGATTTCAGGACTTTCGGAGATGAAGGCATTATCAATCTCATGATGGGAATATCGGTTGATGCACTTGAGAGGGATGTTGAAGGAATTCTTAAAGTAATGGAAAATTATCTTTAAATTAAAAAAGAATTGAAAATTGATTCGAATCTTACTTACTTGAACACGCTTTATCGTTGAAATCTTTTTCAACGATCTCCCCATTAGGCTCTTTTTCAGAGAATATCTGCCCTTCAAAAGAATACACTTCTGCACCTGTCACCCAGGCATCATGTGGCAGACCTGCTTTCATGCATGTGTGATTCAGGAACTCGATCTCATCAAAGTCATTTTCCGGTGCCACTTGTGGCAAAAGCAAACCCTGCCTGTAACCGCTTTTGACTATGAGCCCATGTTTTCCTATCTTAATAGAAGACGGAAGGTCCTTTGGCGGGACATCGACAAGTTCAGGTCTGGTGAGAATGGTCACTTCAACGACAATGCTGCTCATTTCACTAACATGCACAGGGGGAAATCGAGGGTCTCGCAGAGCGGCAGAAAGGGCGGAATCCGTGATAGCATACCTGAGTGGAGAATCTGCATACGGATGACCGATACAACCTCGCAGGTCTCCATTTACCGTTAGGGTCACAAAGACTCCGCGAACCTCATTGAATATTTCAGGAAGCTGTATCTCAGAGCCATCGATCATCTCACCGGTCCTCAAATAGGTTTCAATAGCATCTCTGGCAAGCTGAACAGCTGCCTGACCTTCGGTATTTGCAAGTAATTTTACCCCTTCACCCATAATAAAGCTCCTTTCACTCTTCACAGGAACTTATTATCTTATCTGTTAAGTCTGTATCGTATGGCTGCGGTCTTCAGAGCTTCTATTCCCGCCAGAGCATCGCCTGCAAGGTAGTCAATACATGCGCCGCCACCTGTGCTTAAGTGCGAGAAATCATCCTCGTAACCAAGGTTCCTGATCTCTGCAGAAATGTGTCCGCCACCAGCAATAGAATACTCGGAATTTATTGCTGCCTTGATTATCTCATGTGTGCCTAGTGCAAACAGTTCAATCTCAGACAGACCGGCAGGACCGTTGAGAACAACGGTTTTTGCATTCTTAATTTCTTCGGAAAAAGCAACTATGGTCTCAAGACCAATATCATTTATTGGCAGGTTAACATTCGGCAGTTCACTCACGTTAGCCTCAACCCGTTTGCCATCATCATTAAAAGCAACATCTATTGGATAACCGATCTTACCATTGAACTTGTCCAGAACCTGCTTTGCCCTTGCTATCTGGTCCGTATACCCCTGTGACTCTATGAAATCCAGATTCACCTGGCCAATAGCAACACCTGCCGCTGCAAGCATAACATTGGCAACAACACCAGTAACAAGCACACGGTCAGCACCACCATTGGTAAGTACATTTTCCGCGACTTTCAAGGAATCATCAACCTTTGCTCCACCAAGCACAAAGATACATGGTCGTTCACCGCCTTTGATACCCCTGTCAAGAGAACTTATTTCATTCTCCATTACTCTGCCGGCACCTGTTGGTAAACTTTCAGTAAAACCCATTATCGAAAGATGGCTTCTGTGAGAAACTGCAAACGCATCATTTAGAAAAATATCAATGAGTGGAGAGAGTTTGCGCACCATGTGTGTGGTTGCGTGATCACTTGCAGGCCTTTGCATGCTTTCTTCAGAATAGAACCTTACATTCTCAAGTAAAATTACATCACCATTTTCCATGGAGGAAATAGATGACCTTGCGTATGTACCGAAGATATCATCAATATACTTTACTTCTTTTCCAAGATACTGGGACATGCGCATTGAATGGGGTTTCATGGTCGTGAAATCCATTTTCCCCGCTCTGCTCTGGTGAGCCAATAGCACGACTTTAGCATCTTCAAGATCTTTTATAGTAGGTATATGACTCTTTATCCTCATGTCATCGAGAATATGACCCTCGGTATCCATCGGAGTGTTCAGATCCACTCGCACAAGTATAGTTTTGCCGTCCACATCAAAATCATCAATAGTAAGATAGTCCCCGGTAGTCAAAATTCCATCACCGCGCTTAGTTTAACCTGAATGACCATTGATCAATATAGAATTATTAGTAAGGATATAAATGACATTTGTAATCTAATTTTTTGTCTAAATGAACTAATCTTATTATACCTTTTCCATTAGGAGCATGAAGCCAAAAACTAATATCCCTTGCTTCCAATTCCACAGTGTGATCATATGAAGATACTTGGAATATCAGGAAGCCCTAAAGCTGGCCAAAATAATGATACATTAATTAACAAAATGCTGGACATAGCAAGCAAGAGAGGTTTTGAAACAGATGCAGTATTCATATCCTCATCCAAAATTGCCCCCTGTACCGCATGCGGAGTCTGTGCTAAAGGTGAAAAATGCGTTATTGATGATGATATGCAGCCCGTTTATGACAAACTGGTCGAGGCTGATGCAATCGTAGTATCATCACCTGTTTACTTTGGAACAATGACAGCCCAGCTCAAAGCTCTTTGTGACAGGAGTGTCGTACACAGGAGACAGGGATTCAAGCTCAGCAACAAACTGGGTGCTGCCATGGCAATTGGCGGTTCAAGGAACGGCGGGCAGGAGAAGACCATCCAGACAATACATGAATGGATGCATATACACGGAATGATCGTTGTAGGCGATGGCGGACACTTTGGAGGTATACTCAAAAAGCCGGCTGCTGAGGATGAAGAAGGTATGAAGACCGCAGTTGACACTATCAACAAGGTCTGTGATGTTCTCGAAATGATGAAGAAATAGATCATCATTCATTTTTCTAGTATCTCTTTCAGGGTCTTAGCACCCTTTCTTTTTCAATCTTTTTTATACCCATACGATAAACCATATAAACAAATTGATATAATGATATTACAGGAATATTTTTTTCCGTCATGTGGGTGCTATCATGGGAGAAAACATAGATCAATCTCAAAAAAGTATAACCGGATTCAAACCACCGGAAGATTTTGCCAGAAATGCCATCGTCAACGACCCTGATATATACAGGAAAGCCGAAGAGGATCCGGAAAGTTTCTGGGAAGAGAATGCCAATGGTATTGAATGGTATCAGAAATGGGACAAAGTGCTGGAATGGGAGCCACCCCATTCAAAATGGTTCATCGGAGGCAAACTAAATGCATGCTACAACTGTCTTGACGTGAATCTGAAGCAGCGTGCTGATAAGACTGCCATAATATGGGAAGGTGAGAACGGAGATATCCGTAAATACACCTACAAGGAACTGCTGGAAGAGGTTTCGCGTTTTGCAAATGTCCTTAAAGATATGGGAATCAGAAAAGGAAATATTGTAACTATATATCTTCCTATGATACCTGAAGTTGTCATTGCCATGCTTGCATGTGCACGTATAGGAGCACCTCATAGTGTGGTCTTTGCCGCCTTCTCAGGAGAGTCACTAGCCACCAGAATAGGGAATGCAAATAGCAAGGTCCTCATAACCTGTGACGGATACTCACGCAGGGGAAAAACAGTTGAACAAAAGAACAAGGTTGATGATGGGATTCGCTCTTGTGGGCTTCTGGATAAGGTCATAGTGGTAAAACACAATGGAAATGACATCTCCATGAAAGAAGGAAGAGATATCTGGTGGCATGATGTCATGAAAGACTCCGATAGTTCATGCGACCCCGAGGTCATGGACTCAGAGGATATGCTATTTTTGATGTATACCAGCGGCACCACAGGCAAACCAAAAGGAATTGTGCACACAACTGGTGGCTACATGGTTGCAACCCATACTACCACAAAATTTGTTTTTGACCTTAAAGAAGAAGACATATACTGGTGTACCGCAGATTGCGGATGGATCACAGGACATTCCTATCTGGTCTACGGTCCCCTGTCAAATGGAACAACCCTTGTAATGTATGAAGGTGCTCCCGATTATCCTGATAAGGACAGGTACTGGAATATGATAGAGAGGCATAAGATAACAATCCTTTACACCGCACCTACAGCCATCAGAACGTTTATGAAATGGGGAGAATCCTGGCCGCAAATGCATGACATATCCACACTAAGACTCATCGGTTCTGTAGGGGAACCTATCAATCCGGGTGCATGGCTGTGGTATCACGAGAACATAGGAATGGGTAAATGTCCTGTACTCGATACCTGGTGGCAGACGGAGACCGGAATGATAATGATATCTTCCCTGCCGGGAATAACAACTACCAAACCTGGAAGTGCCACAATGCCTCTGCCCGGAATCAAGGCGGCAGTTTTGGATGAGAATGGCAATGAAGTACCTGCAGGCCAGAATGGCTATCTTGCAATTCTGAAACCCTGGCCCAGCATGGTCCGTACAGTCTTGGGAAATGAGGAACGTTTCATTGAGACTTATTGGAGCAAATGGGACAATAAAACCTACTTCGCAGGAGATGGTGCCAAAAGAGATGAGGATGGATATTTCTGGATAATAGGACGTGTAGATGACGTTATCAAAGTATCAGGCCATCGCATAGGAAGTGCCGAATTCGAAAGTATACTCGTATCACATCCTTCGGTTGCAGAAGCTGGTGTTGTAGGAAAGGAAGATGAACTTCGAGGTGAAGTGATATACTGTTACGTTACTCTCAAATCAGGCATAGAGGAAAGTGATGAGCTTAAAAAAGAACTCACAGCCTATGTTGCAAAGAACATCGGACCTTTTGCACGTCCCAAACAGATAATCTTCTCAGATGATCTTCCCAAAACAAGAAGCGGAAAGATTATGAGAAGAGTACTCAAAGCAATTGCAAATAAAAAGGACCCAGGAGATGTTACTACTCTACAGGACCCCGCTGTTGTGGAAACACTAAAAGAGAAAACAAAGATGCTGAAATAATCACAAAACAGAAGAACAGGAGATTTAAAAATCTCCTTCATCTTTTATATTACCTTTTAAGTTCAACGCCGATATTCTCTGCGATTGCAGGGATATCGAGATGATTTTCCAGAAGGTCAACGATTCTGTCCAGCTTGACCTGCTGTTTTATATGAGCATGCCCTATGAGGTGCTCCATTCTCTCAATAGTGTTCATAGTATCACCGCGTACAAGGATAACAGGTATATCTGCCTCCTCAGCACTTGCAAGAACCGCACCACTTGGGCGCATATTACCTGTAAGTATCAGGCACTTGACCCTTGATTCAATGGCAGCCATATGCAGATCTGCCCTGTCACCACCTGTAATAACTGCACTGTTAGGTTGGCGCCTGAAGTACTTGATAGCAGAGCCAACTTCCATTGCACCCACCAGATAGTGCTCCACAAGCTGGTCCAGTCTGTGTGGTGCCACAAGAACCTCAGCATGAAGGTCCTCAACTATCTCTGAGATAAAGACAGAACGCAGGGTGTCGTCTTCGTGAATGGTACCAAATACCTTTATGCCTCTTTTCTCAAGGAATGGAACCACAAGTTCAGACACTCTGTCTTCCATATTAGTGGGCACTTCATTAAGCACCAGGCCAGTGAGCATATTATCATCCCCGATGATGCGCATATCGCACAATATACGGTCTACTGCAGAAATTGAATCAAAACGTGTTACAAGAAGCATCTTCATACCCAGTTTAGAGGCGATCTCCGGGTCGGAAAGACCATACATAGCACCACCGCCAATGCCTCCTGTGCCTTCTACAAAGACAACATCCTTGTCCTTCGATATTATAGAATAAGCCTCTACAAGTTTTTCGTCAAGGTCTTTTTTCACACCCTTCAGAGCGTCATCAATGAGGCTATCTGTCAAATGAATAGGAGTTATGTACTTAGCCGGATCCTCTATCCCAAGTAATTTTTTGATGCCTTCTGAATCTTCATCTGTGAGGGAGCCCTGTACATCGATCAGGAGATTACCCACAGGTTTCATATAACCAACTTTCAAACCGCTATCCTGGAATATCTTCCCCAATCCCATACATATAGAACTCTTACCCGAGTACTCTTCTGATGAACTTATCAATATTGAAACCATACTATCGTCTCCTTAAACTCTTAACTATCCAGGGTGAACCTGATATCCATTGCAACACACCCTTCACCTTCGGGCATAACCATTAAAGGATTAATTTCAAATTCCAGTATCTCCGGGAAATCCGTGACCAATTGCGAAACCTTTAGCAAGGTCTTAATTATTGAATCAATGTCTGATGATGCCTCTCCTCTAACCCCTGCTATGAGTGGATAGGTCTTAATAGAAGATACCATGTGTTTTGCCTCTGCAACGGTTATAGGGGCAACTGCAAACGAAACATCCTTCAGGAACTCAACGTATGTACCCCCAAGACCGAACATTAACAAAGGACCAAACTGTGGATCCCTATCCATCCCTATGATTACCTCTTTTCCCCCACTTATCATCTGCTGGAGCTGCACACCGGTAACCGTAGCATCCGGCATGTAATGCCTCACATCAGACATCATGGAATTGTACGCACGTTCTATATCGTCTGAATGTTTAAGGTTTAGGCGAATGCCTCCAACATCTGTTTTGTGCGAAATATCAGGAGACAGTATTTTCATGACAACGGGATAGCCCATATCTTCTGCCGCGTTTATTGCTTCTGGAAGTGTTTTTGCAATCCTTGAATCCACAACCGGGATGTCATAGGCTTTGAGTATATCCATGGATTCAAGACCATGTGTCCTTCTTTTTTGCGACGCTGCACCATCTATGAACGAACGGGCAAATTTAGTGTCAAAATCCTGTATTTCCGGTTGATCTTGTTTACGATTTTTTATACTTTGATAATTACAGAGAGCATTCATACTCGCAACTGCTCTTTCAGAAGATGAATAATTTGGAATTCCGTAGCTGTTGAGAACTTCCTCACCTGCAGCTATGCGGTTACCACCTGCAAAATTACATAGAATCGGCTTCTTTGACTGTTTTATTTTCTCTGCTACCTTTTCAGCAATACCCGGTACATCCGCCATTGACTGCGGAGATAACAGGACAATTATACCATTGACATTGATATCTTCCAGAACAGAATCTAGCGCATGTACGTATAGATCAGCACTTGCATCTCCAAGTACATCTACCGGGTCATAGAAGTTAGCTGCCGGAGGTAATTTTTCCCGTAATTTCTCAACTGTGGCTTCTTCAAACGAAGCAATTGAAAGCCCCGAATTGTAACATGCATCCGCAGTGAGAATACCCAGACCGCCTGCATTTGTGATTATAGCAATATTCCTGCCCTCCGGTAATGGACAGACAGAAAAAGCACGGCTGTAATCAAGCATCTCTTCCAGCGAATCCGCACGTATGATACCAGCCTGCTTAAAAGCTGCATTGTAGGCTGCATCCGAGCCTGCCAGTGTACCTGTATGTGAGGACACTGCCCTGGAACCAACAGATGTTCTTCCTGACTTGACAATTATTATGGGTTTTGACTTGGATACACGCTGTGCAATTTTAATGAACTGCGGACCGTCCTTGACACCTTCAAGATAAGCTGCAATAACTGCTGTTGAAGGGTCATTTTCAAACAACTCTAAAAAATCATTCTCTGCAAGTACTGCCTTGTTACCAAGACTTATGAACTTTGAAAAACCAACCCCTATTCTCTCGGCCCAGTCAAGTGTTACAGTACATATTGCACCTGACTGAGACATCATTGCGATGTTTCCTTCATAAGCCATGTTGGCTGCAAAAGAAGCATTAAGACCTGAAGCAGTATCTATAATACCCAGGCAATTTGGACCGATCATTTTCATGCCATACTGGTCACAAAGAGATACGCACTCACGTTCAAAACGTGCACCTTCAACACCGGCTTCTTTAAAACCTGCAGAAATAACAATTATATTTTTGATTCCGGCCTTGCCACATTCACCAACAGAAGTTGGTACCATTCTTGCCGGAACAACAATCACCGCAAGATCTGCCTTTTGATCATCCGGAACATCCATAATATTATGATAACATGGGATCCCTAGTATCTCATCAACGTTGGGATTTATTGGTATGATCTTAAGATCACTATTCTGCATCAGGTTTTCAAGTACGGCTCTTCCTACCTTTCCTTTTGTTCTGGAAGCGCCTATTACAGCTACAATATTAGGATTGAACATTTTTTCCAGCATGATTTCTCCCTGAAAATTTCCCTTTTTATTAATACAGTTCAATAATAGATAAAACTAAGGGAAAATGGAAAAATAAGGAAAGTTCAACATTTTACAAATTTACTGTTTTTGCCTTTCCTTTATCTCAGCAATCGTCTTTTCATATATTGTCTTGTAATCTGCAGTCTTTATTTCAGTCAGTTTACCAGACAGAACTGCATAATCATTATGCATTGATTCTAAACTTAACTTATACTTTGTCCACTCTGCAGCATTTTTAATACCTGTCGAAAAAGAATACAAGGCTTCGTAATATCTGGAAAGTACCACTGATTCGTTCCTTGATCTGTAACCAATTACAGAACCAATTGCAAGAATTCCGATAATACCTATGAAGAATATACCAGTGTTCACCGGGCTCACAGGGTCATGTTCCAATGCTGTGTTCAATGCCTCTGACTCGGATCTTGCTTCTATTGAATTGAGGATTGATTCACTATCAGAACTATATTTGATATTGCCAGCAGTACTTTCCGGCACTGTGCTCATCAGAACCGGACCACTGCCTGTGCTTACAATAGAGAAAGGAGAGAATCCTGGCGTCTGGGCCTTGTAGTAATAATAATTTGCATCAGTTCCTATCCTTGATGTTTCGAGTTCTTCCCATGAGCCAGTAGAATACCTGTAAAACTTTATGGTTGAAGGATCTGCATTGTTATCAACGAGCCATTTTTTTGCAACCTTGAAACTTATCTCTGCCGATGACATATAGTCACCGGAATTGAACTTGGCATCCCCGACCCATATATTGATATGACGATAAACACTTCCTGGTGGATTACTGTTTACAAGACTAGATCGTTCCTTTAGTATCTCAATTATTGCCTTTACCTGGCCTGCTGCTTTTAGAGAACTGAATTTCACATACTCAAGATCATTTTCTACATTCGGGAATTCAAATACTATTTCTACCCCCTGTGTCACATATTTCATACCATAATCCTTGTATGCGACATTATCATAATCTTCTGCACCACTTGAAGAACCGCCACCTGAGCTACTGCTACTAGATGTTAAAAAGCTACTAAGATCATTACTGGAATCCCTATTTACATCATACACCTTTATGGATACAGCTTCTGAAATATCCAGTTCTCCATCACTAACCCAGAATTCTACAGAATATGTGCCTGACTGAGCATAGCTAGGTTTCCATATGAACTGTCTTGTAGAGGCATTAAATGATGCACCTGTTGGTAATCCACTAGCGGAATAGGTCAATGAATCATAATCCCCATCTGTCGCATTTACAAAAAACTTCAAAGTTACATTTTCATAAGCAGATAGCGGACCAATAGAATCAATTTCCGGTGGCATATTGGTCTCGTGTACTTTGACGTGAACTGTTGTAGCGTCTACCAATTCCCCGTCTGTGACATTGAAATCAATATAATGGTCACCGCTATCATAATAACCGGGAGTCCAAGCATATACGTTGCCTGTGATGGTGCCATTTACATTATCAGTTGAGAAAGATAGACTATCGCCATCCGGATCGGTTGCACTAAGATTTATGTTTAACCTCTGGGTTTCATTTGCAACATACATTGGAATAGAAACAAACACTGGTGCACGGTTGACATTTTCCACGTTAATAATCGCGGTCTCTACTGCTGTGTATATCTTGTCTGACACACTGAATTCCACAGTATAACTGCCAGCCTGCTCATATGTTGGAATCCAGGAAAACTGACCAGTGCTGCTTTCAAGATTTGCACCGATTGGAAGGTTGGAAGATGAATATGTCAGCGTATCATTATCAACATCAGAAGCATCCAGAATGAATGTCAGTATTTCGTTTTCTCTTGTATGTTGGGTTTCCATGTGCGCCAGTACCGGTGGAATATTAGTGTTACCAACTGCAATAGTCGCGGTTTTTGAATCTGAAAGCTGACCGTCGGACACTGTAAACAGAATGTCATGGAAATTACTGTCATTGATGCCAGGAGTCCAGGTGAAAATATTGTCTGTAAGGTTACCGTAACTCACATCCTTTGAGAATGTGAGTTCATCGCCATCGATGTCAATAGCTGTCAGGTTAATGGTTACCGTTTCAAGCTCATTGACCAGCCGGTCAGAGATAGAGTAAAGCACCGGTGCAGAGTTTGAATGTGTGACATTGATAAGCAATACTTTGCTAATCTCAAACTCAGCATCCTTCACAGTAAAAGTGACACTATAAACACCTTCATCTTCATAACCAGGAGTCCATGAAAAGATACCATCCTGCAAAGTACCAAAGGAAGGATCCATTGAATATTCAAGTGTATCATCGTCCGGATCAGAAGTATTCAAACTCAGGACCAATGTAGTATTTTCCGCTACGTGAACCTGATCTGGAATATCCATAACCGGTGGACGGTTGATATTATTAACAGTTATCGTTACTTCTTCAGTATCTTCTATTGTTCCATCTGAAACTACGAACTGAACCTTATAACTACCAGCCTGTTCGTATGTTGGAGTCCAGGTGAATATGCCGGTGGATTCGTCCATCTGTGCCCCTTCAGGTAAAGGTGTGGCTGAATAAGATAGAACATCGCCATCATCCTCTTCTGCACTCAAGGAAATGGATAAAGGTGAATTTTCATCAGTAGACTTGTCTCCTATAACAGCAAGTCTTGGTGGACGGTTGGTGTTACCAACTGTGATGGTGATAGTCTCAGAATCTGTAAGACCGTTTGAACTGGCAATGAAAGTTAAATCATAACTACCTCCATCGTCATAACTTGGAGTCCAGCTAAATTTGCCGGTACTTGGATCGAGAGTAGCAGAAGCTGGAGGAGAAGAAGAGGAATAGGAATAGGTTATACCATCACCATCGGGATCGGTGGCTGATACTGTGAAACTAAGAAGGTCATCTTCATTGACAGCCTTGTTACCAATAGAGGCCAATTCAGGAGCTCTGTCAACATCACCTACGGTTATGGTGATTGTCTCATAATCTTCAAGAACATTAGAAGTCGCAATGAAAGTGACTTCATAACTACCTTCATCTCCAAAACCAGGGGTCCAGCTAAAATCACCACTACTGGAACCAAAGTTAGCTCCGGAAGGCAAGCCTATAGAAGAGTAAGTTACCGTGTCACCATCGGGATCGGTGGCTGAGATAGTAAAACTAAGAAGCTCATTCTCGTTAACTGCCTTATTGCCTATTGAATCGAGTTCAGGTGCTCTGTCAACATCACCTACGGTTATGGTAATAGTCTCAGAATCTTCAAGACCATGGGATGTTGCAATGAAAGTTACATCATAGTTACCATCATCTCCAAAGCCAGGGATCCAGCTAAAATCACCACTACTGGAACCAAAGTTAGCTCCGGAAGGCAAGCCTATAGAAGAGTAAGTTATTGTATCACCATCGGGATCGGTGGCTGATACTGTGAAACTAAGAAGGTCATCTTCAACAACGGCCTTGTTACCAATAGAGGCCAATTCAGGAGCTCTGTCAACATCACCTACGGTTATGGTGATTGTCTCATAATCTTCAAGAACATTAGAAGTCGCAATGAAAGTGACTTCATAACTACCTTCATCTCCAAAACCAGGGATCCAGCTAAAATCACCACTACTGGAACCAAAGTTAGCTCCGGAAGGCAAGCCTATAGAAGAGTAAGTTATTGTATCACCATCGGGATCGGTGGCTGATACTGTGAAACTAAGAAGGTCATCTTCAACAACGGCCTTGTTACCAATAGAGGCCAATTCAGGAGCTCTGTCAACATCACCTACGGTTATGGTGATTGTCTCATAATCTTCAAGAACATTAGAAGTCGCAATGAAAGTGACTTCATAACTACCTTCATCTCCAAAACCAGGGATCCAGCTAAAATCACCACTACTGGAACCAAAGTTAGCTCCGGAAGGCAAGCCTATAGAAGAGTAAGTTATTGTATCACCATCGGGATCGGTGGCTGATACTGTGAAACTAAGAAGGTCATCTTCAACAACGGCCTTGTTACCAATAGAGGCCAATTCAGGAGCTCTGTCAACATCACCTACGGTTATGGTGATTGTCTCATAATCTTCAAGAACATTAGAAGTCGCAATGAAAGTGACTTCATAACTACCTTCATCTCCAAAACCAGGGATCCAGCTAAAATCACCACTACTGGAACCAAAGTTAGCTCCGGAAGGCAAGCCTATAGAAGAGTAAGTTATTGTATCACCATCGGGATCGGTGGCTGATACTGTGAAACTAAGAAGGTCATCTTCAACAACGGCCTTGTTACCAATAGAGGCCAATTCAGGAGCTCTGTCAACATCACCTACGGTTATGGTGATTGTCTCATAATCTTCAAGAACATTAGAAGTCGCAATGAAAGTGACTTCATAACTACCTTCATCTCCAAAACCAGGGATCCAGCTAAAATCACCACTACTGGAACCAAAGTTAGCTCCGGAAGGCAAGCCTATAGAAGAGTAAGTTATTGTATCACCATCGGGATCGGTGGCTGATACTGTGAAACTAAGAAGGTCATCTTCAACAACGGCCTTGTTACCAATAGAGGCCAATTCAGGTGGTTGATCTACAATTGCTTCGTTTACAGTAATACTGGTATGCGTGAAAGCCACTGCAAAACCATCTGACACTGAAAAGTTAGCATCATATACATTGGAATCTTCTTTTTTCGGTGTCCAGATAAAAGATCCTGTTGTGGGATTGAGATCATACCCAGCAGGTAAGCCTTCAACAGTATAATTTAGAACAGTATCGTCTGCATCATTTGCAGATACTGGAAAAGACAGTTCTGATTCAGAAGTGACGTTTTTATCATCGATATAATCGATCACCGGTGGATAATTGACTCTTACAGAGCTATTGAATACGAACTTTGCAGGATACGACATTGTATCATTTTCAATAGAAACATTCCTTAGTACAATATTATAGACACCGCTTGTGTTAGCCCTGAATAAAACATCAGCAATATGAGTTTGTTCTTCTGCCGTGATATCCACAGAGTCCAGGGTCATGTTTGCAAAACCTGTGGAATTGTTAAGATAATATGTCAGCTGCGATCCTGATAGTGTCTCATTTGCAACTACGTCATCAATGAGAAAAGAAGATTCATCAAAGATAATATCCATAGACAGCGAACGCATATTGCTTATATTGTCGACAAATAATGGTAATGAAAATGAAGTGGCTGGATTTACAACAGTGCTTCCAAGTGATACCGACTCGTTGGAATATGCACTGGCAGGCACAGGCAACACTACAATCAGCAAAACGATACATAATAAAAGAAAATATCTTTTTTTATCTTTTTCAACTCCCATCGGAAACATGCCCTACCCCCATAAAGCATTTTTAGAAGAAAGCAAAGCTGCCTTCTAGATGTGACTATCAAGAGTACTAACCTCACGAAAGGAAGCACCACCACTACTAACAAGTTTAATATCTAATGGTTAATAAAAATTTTTAATCACATTGATATAATAATAATAATTTATATACAAAATGGAATTTGCTTATGCACGATGAAATAAAGAAAAACTGAAGGGACAGACCCAGGTTTTACTTTTTTAGACGCCTGTACCTTTTGCCATCAGGATTTCCAATTTGAGTATACAATTTTTCATATTGAGATCTGTACTTAGTACCTACCACAGCAACTGCAACTATCAATCCCAGTATTAAAAGGAACACCAGAGGTCTTTTTTTATCCTGTGGAGAATCCTTACCTTCATCCAGAATGATTTCATCACTAATTGACATTTTAGTTTCATTGATGAAAGAGCTATTTTCTGTTATAATAAGTTCTGAAGCATGCGGAATGACAATAGCAAATGGTGAAAAGCCAGGTGACTTTGTTTCATAATAGAAATACCCTCCATCCTCAGCTATAAAAGATGTTTCCAGAGAGTTCCACATACCATCTGAATAACGATACAGTGTTATGAATTCGAAATCCAAATCATTGGAAACTATCCATGATTTTTCAACCTTGAACTTGATAGCTACATCGTATATCACGTCTGAAGAGAACTTTGAATCTCCAACCCATATATTCAGATTTTTATATACTTCCCCATCAGGAGCAGCATCCACCAATGCCGAAGTCCCTCTTAGCATTTCCACCACCGCTTTGGTCTGACCCCCATTGAGTCTGGAAACAAAACCAATGGACATAATACTATTAGCTGGTTCGTCAAATTCAAATATTGCTTTCTTGTCCTTCATCACATACTTAATAGTGTAATCCTTGAGGTCAATATTCTCATACCTCTCACCGGTATTCATCGAACCACCGCCTCCACTGCCACCGCCTCCTGAGCTGGAACTTGTAGGAATGACTGGTAAAGAAGGTTCGACTACGGTTATTGAAATTGTTTCATAATCATCTAGAGCACCATCGTTCACATAGAAACCCACAGAATATTTGCCCAGCTGAGTACTGGAAGGAGTCCACTCGAAAGTAGCTGTTGAACTATTGAAGTTAGCACCTGAAGGAGAATCGATTGCAGCGTAGGTAAAAGTATCATTTAGATCTTCATCATAGACTGATAAGGAAAATGTTAGCGTTTCATTTTCAGAAACCTCCAACGGACTTACATAATTTATTTTTGGAGGCATATTGGCATCATTGACGATAATAGTTGATTTTGTACTATTGCTCAAGCTACCATCAGATACTGTGAACCATATATCATGCACCCCAGCATCAGAATAACCTGGGGTCCAGGTAAACATATTGCCTCTTACAGTTCCAAAGCTACTGTTCGTTGAGAATGTAAAATCATCATTATCAGGATCATTTGCACTCAAATCAATATTAAGGACATTTTTTTCACTGAGTGTATAATCATTCACTAAATCAATGACAGGAGCTTGATTTACATCCAAAACCACAATGTCTACTACTTCATATGCTGAATAGCCATACGTACTACTGTCTGAAACCCCGAATTCTATTTTGTAATTACCAGCCTGCTCATATGAAGGAGTCCACGTAAATTGAACTGAAGACTTTGTTATTGTTAAGATAGATCCTGGTGGAAGATTGTCCGGATAGGAAAAACTCAGTTTGTCAGCATCAGGATCAGAAGCTGATATCTCAAATGAAAGCTCTGAATTTTCATCAATTAACTGGGGATCTATAGTGTTTATGACAGGTGGGGAATTGGAATCGCCAACTATGATCTTCGCAGTCCTTGTTTTTGAAGCGAAACCATCATCGACACTAAACTGCAGGAAAGAAAAACCTAGAGTTTCAGCATTTGGCCATTGGAAAAGGCCAGTATTTGCATCCAGAGATGCACCCTCGGGTAAGATACCTACGATAGAATAATTAAGAGTGTCACCATCAGGATCATAGCCATTCAATTGTATAGTAACAGGTGCATTCTGAGGAACAGAAGTGTCACCAATTGAGTATAACACCGGCTCCCTGTTTACATTTGAAACGTTTATCCTTGAAGTTTGTGTTACTGAGGAAAAACCATCATTTGCAGTGAAGATAATAGTATGTTCACCCTGGTCATCGTAACCCGGCATCCAGGTAAAAACATTACCCTGAAGATTTCCAAATGACACATCCTTTGAGAAAACAAGAATATCACTGTCCGAATCAGATGCTTCAAGTATCAACGTTGCCTGAGCTTTTTCACTTATTGCAGTATCAGAAATCGGAGAAAATAAAGGTAACCGATTGACATTGTTCACGGTTATCGTTATATATTCAGAATCAATGTTCCCACCATCAGAAACTACAAACTGTATTAGATAGATGCCTGATTGTTCATAGCTTGGGAGCCATTCAAATAACCCCGTGGTTCCATTCAAATTTGAACCATTCGGCAATCCGGAGGAGGAGAATACCAGAGAATCATTATTTGAATCACTTGCAGACAAAGTGAAGGATAATAAACTGCCCTCATCGACCGTTCGGTCGCCTATGACCTCTAAAACGGGAGTACTATTAGTCGCCGAAACAATCACGATTTGTGAAATTGTTAAAAGGATAAGAATAACTGGTAGCCATACAAAAGTTGAGGAATTCCCAGAACGTTCATGCTTTTTCCCATTTACAACTAAACAGGCAAATTTTTCTTTTATAGGACTAATGATGTAATCCCCTCCATAGTCGGCTCTATTTTGAGTTTACGATTTAATAAACTTATTTGAACATATACATCAAATTATATAACTAGACAAATTTAATGGATGATTGCCAAACTAAATAAAGCATACAACAGATTACTCAACGACTTTTGCAATCTGCTGCAATCTTTCTTCATAGTCTATTTCTTAACACGCCTGTAACGCTTACCATCGGGATTTCCCAGTTGCATACGCAACTTACCATAATAATCCCTGTTCCTATAGCCAAATACCCCGATAACCATGATTCCAACCAATGCCAGAACGAATACAAATGAAAGTGATGACTTGCTCTCCTGAGTTGTTTCTGTCGTTAATTCCATCGAACCGGCATCCTCTGTTGACATAACTGTGTCCTCTGTATCTGTGGAACCGGTTACGACCTCTTCAACAACGAACTCATCTGTTGCGTCTGCACCTGAGATGGCAAATGGAGAGAATCCCGGAGTTGTTGAAGTGAAATAGTAATAATATTCATCATTTCCTGTCATTTCTGTTGGTAACTGAGCCCAATCATCATTGAAATACCTGTAAAGCACAATTATAGAGGTATCAAAGTCATTGTCATCGATCCAGCTCTTTTCTACCTTGAAATTGACTTTTGAATTGCCTATAGCATCAGATCCAAGCTTTGAACCGATATATAGATTCATATTCTCGTAAACATTACCCGGCGCGCTGGAGCTTACCTGCGAAGAAGTGCCCATCAATACTTCAACTACTGCCTTAACCTGTCCTCCGTTAAGCTTTGAGGTAAAGCTTAACGAAACAATACTGTTGTTCTCCTTATAGAAGGAGAAAACTGTTTCAGTGTCTTTTGCAACTGCCTTCAGGGCATAATCCTTGAAGATGATGTTCTCATACTTTTCGCCAGAAGACAGTGAACCGCCGCCACCACCGCCGCCACCACTGGAGCTGGAGCTTGTTAAACTTGTTGATGAACTCTTAGTTACAGTGATAGTGACTGTTTCAGTATCGTTGTATTCACCATCACTGACCTTGAATATTATAGATGTTCCATCTTCACCGGTTATAGGTGTCCAGCTAAATACGCCGGTTGCAATGTTCAATGTTGCATTTTCCGGGAGATTCAAAGCTGAAAATGTAAGAACGTCGCCATCTACATCTGTTGCAGCAAGATTAGTTACAAGTTCTTTTTCTTCCGCAATACTCTGGCTGCCTATAGGAGACAACACAGGTGGCGCATTTACATCGAAAACCTGCACAGTTACAATTGTAGAATTACTGAGTTGGCCATCCGTAGCTGTGAAATTTATGTAGTAGGTTCCATTTGATGTTTGGTTTGCAGTATATCCCGGAGTCCATGTGAATACATCACCTGATATGGAACCAAAAGAAACATTGGAATTGAATATGAGAGTCGTGTCCTCGATATCAGGATCAGTTGCATTGAGTAGAATGTTCAATTTCTCACTTTCGTTGACAACATAATACTCATCCATATTAAACGATGGAGCTCTGTTGACATTGACAACTGTGATAAATACTGTTTCTTTTATTTGAGATGTACCCACCTTCATACCAAAAGTTGCATTATGAATTCCACTTTGATCATAAGAAGGTGTCCAGTTAAAGATACCATTAACATTGTCAAACGTAGAACCTGTTGGCAAACCTGATGCGAAATAAGTTATTTCAGTATCGTTGGAAGAGCCATTCAACACTATCGATAGATTCTCACCTTCATTTACTTGCTTAGGACCAATATCATCCCAACTTAGTTTTATACCAACCAGGAACACTGTTTCTACACTGACATACTTATCGCCATCAAAGGCAGTGAATTCAGCATAATAGACTTTGTCTTCGTCGGCATAAGTAGGAGTCCATTCGAATGCACCAGTAATCATATCCAAACTGGAATTTGCACTTTCCGGCAATCCACTTACACTGTAAGTGATTGAATGTCCATCGGGATCTGTGGCTACAAGGTTGAACGAAATTACTTCACCTACTTCACAGATATAAAAAGGTGATACAGGATTCATAGATGGTGCCCTGTTAAACTCGCCTACTTCTATTGTAACAATAGAGGTATCATAATCAAGATATTTATCAACTACGGTAAATTCGATATCGTGTGTTCCTGAATCACTATAATCAGGAGTCCATATGAACTCATTTCCGGAGATGGTACCAAATAATACATTAGCAGAGTATGTGAGAGAATTATGATCCGGATCAAATGCACTGATGTCGAGGGTAAGTTCACTTCCTTCTGTAGCATTCAAAGTTCCAAATTCAGGGAACTCTGGAGCTCTATTAGTATTCTCAACTATGATCTGGACATACTGTGAAGCGGTATCATTGCCATCGGAAACAGTGAATTGTACTGTATATGTTTCTGATGATTCGTAATCAGGAGTCCAGGAAAAAGCACCGGTGGTCGAGTTCAAAGTTGCTGCTAATGGAAGATAACTCATATCATAACTGAGGCTGTCATTGTCAGCATCTGTAGCAGACAGACTGAATTCAAGAGTCTTGTTTTCCTGAACATTGTAGCTTCCTATATCGGCAAGAACAGGTTCACGATTTACATTGTTGACTGTAATGGTGATTGCCTCCGTATCATTAAGACCATTGGCAGTGGCAATTAATTCGACATTGTAAATACCTGAAGCATCATGATCGGGAGTCCAACTGAAATATCCGGTGCCTGGATCAAGGCTGGCTTCATCAGGCAAACCGACAACAGAGTAAATTACTGTATCATTATCCGGGTCTGTAGCGTTTATCGTGAAATTAATGAGCTCTGCCTCATTTACCGCCCTATTACCAATAGAATAACTGAATTCTGGAGCTTGGTCGATATTTATTACAGTTATGCGGATGGTTTCAGAAACGTTGACAAAACCGTCAGAAACGTTGAACATGACATCATAGATATTAGAATCATTGTAGCCAGGTTTCCAGGAAAAAACACCTGTTGCCGAGTTCAAGTTTGCATCCTCTGGGAGACCACTCATATAATAAGTAAGATCATCGCCATCGGGATCAGTTGCATTAAGAGTGAGGGAAAAATCTTCAGATTCATTGATTGACTGATCGTTAATTATACCAAATTCAGGTGCACTGTTCGTTTCTTCAACTAATTCACTAACAGTAATCATAACAACATGATAATCCCAAAGAGCACTGTCGTTTACACTGAAGTTGATGTAATGAGTACCGACATCATCTGTGGTTGGAGTCCAGGTAAAAACATCACCTGTGATGTTACCATAACTGACATTCTTGCCAAAAAGGAGAGTATCGCCATCGGGATCAGTTGCATTAAGAGTGAAGGAAAGTTCTGAAGATTCATTGACGAACTTATCACCAATTATACCAAATTCAGGTGCGTTGTTAGTTTCTTCAACTAATTCACTAACAGTAATCATAACAACATGATAATCCCAAAGAGCACTGTCGTTTACACTGAAGTTGATGTAATGGGTGCCGATGTCATCTGTGGTTGGAGTCCAGGTAAAAACATCACCTGTAATGTTACCATAACTGACATTCTTGCCAAAAAGAAGGGCATCACCATCTAAATCAGTTGCATTAAGAGTGAAGGAAAGTTCTGAAGATTCATTGACGAACTTATCACCAATTATACCAAAATCAGGTGCGTTGTTAGTTTCTTCAACTAATTCACTAACAGTAATCATAACGACATGATAATCCCAAAGAGCACTGTCGTTTACACTGAAGTTGATGTAATGAGTACCGACATCATCTGTGGTTGGAGTCCAGGTAAAAACATCACCTGTAATGTTACCATAACTGACATTCTTGCCAAAAAGGAGAGTATCGCCATCAGGATCAGTTGCATTAAGAGTGAAGGAAAGTTCTGAAGATTCATTGACGAACTGACTATCAATTGTACCAAATTTGGGTGCAGTGTTTATCGCTATAGTCTCCTCTACAAGAATATACTCATCATCCGTCCCACCCAAGATTGATGGAGTTTCACCACCGAGAAGTTCCACATTTCGCAGCTCAAGTGTAGAGTTACCACTTTTCAATGCGTCGAAAGTGAGGTCAATTAATGGAACTAATCCTACATCAGTAAGATTATCCAACTTTCTGAGCTTTATTTCAACCGTCCCAGAAGTATTAGTATCTTTTATCTCGCCTGATCCAACAGTCGCGTTGATGGACATATTATTCAAATCAATGATACTCTGATTATATACCAATGTCAGATCCATGCCTGTGACATTCTCACAATTCTCTATAGAAATCACTACATGTGCATCATCACCAGGATTTACCTTGTCAGAACTAATAAAAACTGTCTCACCTGATGCCGCACTTGCTATTATCATAGGGCTAAATGTCGAAAGGATAATAGAAATCGACAACAATACCCTCAAATAATTCAATATACCGTTTTGTGTACTGTTTTTCATTAAGGGATGCATACTCTCACCCTTGACAATAATCTGCAATTTGAGCTTGAATTATCTGCCAAACATATCTAAGTTCCACACAACCATGTATGGACATACAGTACCATAGCTGATGTCCCCCACATTACTCCATTTCCCAATATACTACAATATGTTATAAAATTATTTAATTTTGATTAATTTATAATTCCTCCGGGAATTATAGCTCCTTTATAGACTCATTGTTCAGAGAACGCTTGCAATCATTCTAATCATCCAATACTGTCATCGGAGGAGAAATATTCCTATTTCCACAGTTGATCGATAAATGAATTTTATTTAAAGATCTCTGAAAATATCAGTAGAACAAATCAGTAAAACAAATACAACTTAATAAAAAAAGAGGTAACTATTCAGCCTGACTGTTTTAATGATGCAAAAAACAATATACTATGGCTTCATTCTATGTGTTAAAAAATATTCAGTAAAATATCATAAAAAACGTCTATCAATCTGAGGGGATTTGTATAGACCGCGAAGAAATACTTGCAGTTTATGAAGCTGGTCCAGAAGCAGTAGTAGAACTTGTAACTCGATTACTTGGGATAATTGAACATCAATCTCTCCAAATTGCACAACTTGAAGAGCGTGTCAGGCATTTGGAAGAAATGCTTGAAAAGAATAGTCGCAACAGTAGCAAACCACCTTCTACTGATTCTTATGCACGGAATAAACCAACCGTTAAAAGTCAAAGAAAAAAGACCAATAAGCATGTAGGTGGTCAAAACGGTCATCCTGGTACTACATTAAGAATAAATGATGATCCGGATGAAGTTATTGTTCATCCTGTTAATCAATGCGTCAATTGTGGGAGATCGTTAGCTTCTGTTCCCTCTGACTATGAAAGAAGACAGGTCTTTGACATTCCTCCTATAACTATCAATTGCATTGAACATCGTTGCGAGATTAAAACATGTCCCAAATGTTCTCATGTAAACAAAGCTCTTTTTCCAGATGGTGTAACTCAGCCGACTCAATACGGTCATCGAGTTAAGTCATTTGCAGTTTATTTGCACACTTACCAATTACTTCCTTATCAGCGTGTTACCAAGTTGTTCTCTGATATTTTGGGATGCAAGATAAGTCCTGCTACTTTGGTGAACACGGAACGTAGTTGTTTTGAGAAGCTTGGAGCTTTTGAAAATACAGTGAAACATCTCCTGAAAGAATCTCCTGTCATCAATCTGGATGAAACAGGAATGAGAATAAATGCAGTTCGTAATTGGCTTCATGTGGCAGGTACAGACAAACTGACCTATTATTTTGCACATCGCAAAAGGGGCTCAGAAGCAATGGATGCTATGGGCATATTACCAGGTTACACTGGTGTTGCAACACATGATTTTTGGAAACCGTACAACAAATATGAATGTCAACATTCATTATGTAATGCACATTTATTACGAGAGTTAACTGGAGCTTCCGAAAACAGTGATCAACAGTGGCCAAAGATAATGAGTGATCTCTTGATATGCATTAAACATCATGTTGATAATGATCTTTTAGATACTGAGCTAATTCAAAGGTTCAGTGAGGATTATGATCACATAACTTGTTTAGGAGTGAATGAAAATCCTCCTGATCCGGAATCAAATGTGCGGTCTAAAAAACGAGGACGTAAGAAGCAGACCACGGTAAAGAATTTGCTGGATAGGTTTATTGGCCATAAAGAGGATATCTTACGATTTATGTACGACCAAAACGTTCCGTTTGATAACAATCAGGCTGAAAGAGATATCAGAATGACGAAAGTACAGCAGAAGATATCAGGTACTTTCCGCAGTGAACAGGGTGCAAAAAATTTCTGCCGTATAAGAGGATACGTGTCTACTGTTAATAAGAATTCAGAATCTGTTATCGATGCAATTAGTGCAATATTTTATGGCAATTCATTTGTTCCAAAGTTGCAGAATTGATCGTGGATGAAGAAATCAGCTTGGTGGAAGTGAGCTAGGCTGAATAGTTACAAAAAGAGAATACAACAGATCAGCAAAAGCTTCGTAATCTGCTGTAAGCATTTTTGATCCAACTATTGCTTAATACGCCTGTAACGCTTACCGTCAGGATTTCCTACTTGCAAACGCACCTTATTGTAGTAACCCCTGTTCCTATAGCCGACTGCACCAATAACCATGAAACCAACCAATGCCAGGACGAATACAAATGAAAGTGATGATCTGCTCTCCTGATTGGTTTCTGTTGTTAATTTCCTCGAAACGGCATCTTCAGTTGACATAACTGTGTCTCCAGCGTCCTGAGAACTAGCTACAACATCTTCAACTATATTCCCATTTATTACTACCGCTGACTCCACACTTGAAATCGCAAATGGAGAGAATCCCGGAGTTGTTGAAGCGAAATAGAAATAAAGATCATCTTCGCCTTGTCTTTCAGTTGGTAACTGACCCCAGTTGCTGTCGGAATATCTGCAAAGTGTAATTGTAGAAAGATCAATCTCATTTTCATTGATCCAGCTCTTTTCTACCTTGAAATTGATCTTTGGATTGCTTATTGCATCCGATGCCAGCTTTGAATCGATATGTAGATTCATGTTCTCGTAAACATTGCCTGGTGCACTGGAACCTACCTGTGAGGAAGTGTCCTTCAACATTTCAACTACTGCTTTGACCTGTCCTCCATTGAGCTTTGAAGTAAAGCTTACAGAAACAATACTGTTGTTTTCCTTATAGAAAGAGAACACTGTTTCAGTGTCTTTTACAATTGACCTCAAGACATAATCCTTAAAGTCGATGTTCTCAAACTTTTCACCGGATGACAAAGAGCCACCACCACCACCGCTGCTGCTAGAGCTGGTGGTGGACGAAGTCGAAGTTGAAGTTGATGTTACAGTGATAGAAACAGACTCATTTGCATTGTATTCACCATCACTGACATCGAATATCACTAAATATGTCCCGGCATCACCGATTATAGGAGTCCAGCTGAACACACCGGTTGTTGAGTTCAAACTAGCTGCTTCTTGAAGGCCACTCATACTGTAAACAAGAGTGTCATTATCGACATCATTAGCAGTGAGAGTGAATGAAAGTTCTTCAGACTCATTGACAGATCTATCACTAACCGTTGCAAGTTCAGGAGCATGATTTACTACAACGACAGTATCATTAACAACAATAGTTCCAGTCACTGTATCTGTTTGATAATTGTCAGTTACTCCAAAAGTCACAGAGTAATTACCGATGGATGCAGGCTCCCACATAAAGCTCTGATTATTCGGGTAAAAAGCGGAGCCCAACGGTAGTACAGATACATTATAAAAAGTAAGGTCATCATTCTCGTCAACGTCGTTTGCTGAAAGGTTAAAACTGACAAGTTCACCAACGCTAACATTCAAATCTCCGATTGCGTTAAACACTGGAGCTGAATTGATATTTATCATCCCATCTATAGTAGTAGCTGGAGCATATGAGGTATCACCCGTAAACAATTCCACATCTTGCAATTCCAGAGAGGAATTACCACTCAAAGATGTTGTGAAAATTATGTCAATTAACGAAATGCCTTCTACTGTTGTTATATTGTCCAACTGCATCATTTGGATATCAATTATTCCAGTGATATTTTCAACATGATCTACTACATGTCCCGATACAACACTGTTGTTCTCTGAAATACTATTTAGGGATATGATACTTTGATCATACACTAGAGTCAGATTTATACCTGTGATATTCGCACAATTTCCTATAGAAATTATTACATGTGCATTATCACCGGGGTTTATCTTATCAGAACTTATTGAAACTATCTCATCTGATGCCGCACTTGCTAGTACCATGGGGCCAAATGTCGAAAGAATAATGAAAATCGACAATAGTACCCTCATATAATTCAATATACCGTTTTGTGTACTGTTTTTCACTAAAGGATGCATAATCCCACCCTTGACAATAATCAGCTATCTGCTTCCGAATATAGTCAATTTTTTTGAGCCGCATACACTCCTGTATACAACTACTAATGATTGCTTTTGCAGACATACAGCGCTATCACTGATGTCCCCACATTACTCCACATTTACCTATTAGAAATAATATAATATAAAATTATTTAATTTTGAATGATATATATATTTATGATAATTATTTTACAATATATACAGAAAAGAATCTAATTACAGAATATAAAATATATATATACACAGGCAATTCAAAAAATATATCTATTATGGATATGTTAAACCTGCCAGCCAGTAACAGAGATGAAACTTCTTGGATGGAAAAACAGCTTTCAAAGACCTAAAGCAAAATTTGCTACAATGGTTACATACAGAATCGCTGATATCCAATTCCCTGGCACTTGTTGTAGGTGTTCTCACAGGCTTTGCCATCGTCTTTTATGATAGATTACTGAAAATCAGCCAGAATTCATTTAACGGGATAATTCCTGAATCTCACGGCTATTTTATAATACTCCTCCCTGCTCTTGGCGGACTCATCGTTGGTATAATAGTTCACCTGTTCATACATACCAGGCGCTATGACATTGAAGAGGTCATTGAAGCAACCGCCCTTCATGGCGGAAGAATGTCAGCACGAAATGCATTTTTGGAAGTTCTTGCATCTATCGTATCTATCGGTTCCGGTGGGTCTGTTGGAAAAGAAGCACCCGTGGTTCTTGCAGGTTCAGGAGTAGGATCTCTGGTTTCACAGATATTCAAGATGAATGGTAACCGAGTGAAAATACTGATCGGATGTGGAGCCTCTGGCGGAATTGCCGCTGCCTACAATGCGCCTCTTGCAGGAGTTGTGTTTGCAGTTGAGGTAATATTAGGTGAACTTGAAGCGAGTTCATTTATACCCATTGTTATCTCTGCAGTCTTTGCAACACTGGTATCAACTGTGATATTTGGTGTTAGAACAATAGAAGTATCATCATATCAACTTATGAATCCCTTCTTTGAATCCATCCTTTATCTTTTCCTTGGAGTGTTGGCCGGAATCATATCAGCAATTCTAATGCGTTCCCTTTTTGGAATACACAAGTTCTTTGATTCACTGAGCATACACCCGGTTATCAAACCTGCAATTGGTGGTCTGTTCGTAGGCCTGATAGGATTCTTCTACCCACAAATATTCGGTGTAGGATATGATGCCATAACTGATGCCCTGAACAACGGACTGGCACTGAAACTCATGCTGGCACTCATTGTTCTGAAAATCATCGCATTCTCTTTTACAATGGGATCAGGCGGATCAGGTGGCTCCATCGTACCCTCACTTTTTGTCGGTGCAATGCTTGGTGGAGCTTACGGTTCTATTGTGCATGGGATATTCCCAACGATCACAGCAGAATCAGGCGCATATGCTCTTGCAGGCATGGGAGCCGTATTCGCAGGAACAAGCAGGGCACCCCTTGCATCTATTCTCATTCTTTTTGAGCTTACACGTGACTATAACATGATATTACCAATAATGCTTGCATGTGTAGTCAGCAATGTAGTTTCAAGTTCTATTTACTCCGAATCCATATTCACAGAAGGATTACATAGACGAGGCTTCACCATCAGAAAAGGCAGGGAAGTCGACATCATGGAATCCTTGCTGGTTACAAATGCGATGAAACACAACGTTCAGACAGTATCGGAGAACAAGAAAGTAGGAGCATTGATATCTCTCATGCAATCAAGTCGGCACGCAGGATTTCCGGTGCTTGATTCAAACGGGAATCTATCTGGCGTGGTTACGCTTAAAGATGTCAGGGACAAAGTAGGCCACGATGAACTTAATAAGACGATCAATGAGATATGCAGCAAGGATGTTGAAGTGGCATATCCGGAAGAAACTCTGAATACAGTATTAAAGCGCCTTGCTGCAAAAGATATTGGAAGGCTTCCAGTAGTCTTAAAAACAGACAGGACAAAACTGCTTGGAATAATAACCCGCAGTGATATCGTGAAATTATACGATAAGAAGATACTTGATAAAGTACAGAGACTACAAAAAGAAGGTCCTTAACCGGAATAAAGGCTATAATCTGCTAAAATACCGGTTAAATTTAAAATTAAACCTAAACTTAAATTACAATCCTTCCCAGGAAATAGCCTGGTGTTGCATCATATATGTATACACGACAGTTAATTCCCGGTTCAAGAGCACATTTCGGAATGACCACTGGTTTATACGTGTCAGTACGTGCCATCATGCCTTTCTGTTTTGCAGGCTTTGAAAGGAAAACATCGACTTCTTTGCCAATCATACAATCCCTTGTTCCAAGTTTAACAGACTCGCAAACATCATGCAACTCATTGGACCTGTTAACAATTATACGTGAATCGAGCTTTCGCATTTCCCATGCTTTGGTATGCGGTCTTGGAGTGAAACGGGAGATATTCACCTTTTCCGGTTTATACTCTTTCACCCAGTCAACTGTCTTTTTGAAATCTTCATCGTTTTCACCAGGATAACCCACAATAATATCCGTAAAAATAGTCATGTCAGGAAATCGTGACCTGAACCTATCAATAATGACATTGGCCTCTGATATCGAATGATACCGATTCATGCACTTCAGGACATCATCTGATGCGGATTGTATTGGAAGGTGAAGAAATTTGTATATTTTCTCATCTTCAAAAGAGTCAAGCAGATCATCAAGAATTGGTATCACAGAAAAAGGGTTCATCATTCCAACCCTTATCTTGAACTGGCCAGGTATCCTGCACACCATATCCAGCAGTTGAGGAAGCAAGACCTCTTTGTCAGTTCCATACTGGCCGTTGTCCTGTGATGTGAGCCATATCTCCCTGCACCCCTCATCAACAGCCTTTCTTACATCAGCAACTAACTCATCCGGTTCAAATGAACGCAGGCTACCGCGTGCTATGGTCACTATACAATATGCACAAGCATAATTGCATCCCTGGGACAGCTGACAGATATGAATATTAGAATTAAAACGCATCCTTGGAACACTCTGGAAACCCTCGGGTTCCGAAAGAAAAACCTTTACACTGCCATTTGCCGAATTAAGGGAATCAAGCATCTGACCTAACCGGGATATCGAATTCACACCTAATATGTGGGCATCAGGATTCTGATGCATGATATCATCAAGCTGAACTTCTGGCATACAGCCGGAAACTATGACCTTTATACCTTTTTCACCGAATTCCTGAATCTTATAGAGGATCTTCTGCTCGGTTGTATATTTCACAGTACACGTATTGATAACAACTACATCAGCATCTTTCTCAGAGACAAGCTCATGCCCGCTATCCCTGATACTTGCCTTCATTATCTCGGCTGATGCCTGACTTGCAGAACAGCCGTAAGTTGAGATATGTACTTTCATTTTACAGATGACTAACATTTATACAAATCGGAGAGGAGTTTTCTCTGTATCATGGATATAGATCGTATCAGAAAATTTGACAACTCCTGAACTACCCATAGTTATGCTGTGAACCCTTGAGTCACCGTCTCCGAAAAGATTGACACCCCGAAGCAGTAAACCTGGTGTGACACCTGTAGCAGAGAAAATAATATCCTTTCCCGGTGCCAGCTTTTCAGTATCCAACACATCATTGATATTGCCTTCTGTGATACCCATTTTCTCAAGTCTTGGCATTTTTTCAGCCTTTTCCTTCGCAATATCCTCAGGTGAACCACCATTAGCTACAGTAGGAAGAACAAGCCTTGCAAGAATCTTGCCACCAAGTATCTTTAGAGCAGCTGCTGTAAGCACGGCTTCCCCTGAACCACCGGAACCAAGTACCATATGTACGCCGGAACCACGAATAGCGGTTGCAACCCCAGGCAGGAGGTCGCCATCTGTGATGAGATTCACCCTGGCACCTGTTTTCCTTATCTCTTTTATTTTATCCTCGTGCCTGTCCCTTTCAAGGATAACAACCACAAGTTCATCCACATTTCTGTTAAGGGCCTTTGCGACTATCTGAAGATTTTGAAGCACTGGTGCATCAAGGTCTATTTTTTCATCCGGATGTGCTTTCTCATATTTTACTACTTCCGAACCGACTACGATCTTATCCATATAAATGTCCGGACCGTGGAACAATCCACCCTTTTCAGCCATGGCCATTACAGATATGGCACCTGGGGTTCCGTTTGCTGCCAGGTTGGTACCTTCAAGAGGATCCACAGCAATATCGACTTCCAGTTCACCTTTTCCGGTTCCCACTTCTTCACCGATAAAAAGCATGGGTGCTTCATCACGCTCTCCTTCACCAATCTTGATCATACCTTTCATGTCAAGACAGTTCAGCATTCTGCGCATTGATTCCACAGAAACCTGGTCTGCATAATTCTTATCGCCACGGCCCATCTGGTAAGAAGCTGCAATTGCTGCTGCTTCTGTAACATGTAATAACCTGGGCAAAAGGGAACACTCGATTGGTCCCGCACACTTTATCATCTCTTCAGCGGTTTTAGGATGAGGCATAATTATCATTTCCTGAATTGTTTTTTGATTATAACAAATTTAATGACACATGTATTAATGGTTTCTATATTAGAGTTTCGCGGGGTTGATATGTCAATGCTCAGTCTATTTCAAAATATCAACCAAAGCTACTCTTTCCATAACAAGGGATGGGATCATCTCTTCGCCTGCTGCCCATATTTCTTCCTCTGTTATCGAAAACTGTTCAATCAAAACAGCCCTTTTGGAACTTGCATATTTCATCACAGGTGCTTCTTCAATGAGATTATTTAACTCCTGAACAGATAATTCAACATCTGTATTTTCACCAAGTACAACAAATACTACATTCATCTGTCCTTCATGAACACCCATGGAAAATGCCTCACCAATCTGTTTTTTGCCCGAAGCATACCTCATGATTTCAATTCCCAGATCATGTGCCATACAGCAATTGTTCTCTTTAGCACGCAAAGCTTTTTGGATAGAAAAAAGAAGGTGTTTTTCGCCTGCTATCTTGCTGCCATCCATTGCCTGGACGATAGTGTTGTAATTTGAAGATATAGACCTTAGCACCTTCAGAAAATCAGGTACATTGTCTATGTAGATAGATCCACCTGTCATCTTGAATTCCATGTACCAAGATACAAGAGTCCCTGAGAATAAGTATAACGGTCAGGCATGATGTGTTCAATTGTTCAACTGGATAACTTTATCAACACATAAGCCAAAGAATAAATTGGAGTATGGGGCAATATGAATAAACCACGTAATGTGCAACAAAGCAAATACTACAAGTGCTACAACTGTGGGTTTTCCAAAGAAGTTGTTATTCCTTGCAATGACTGCGGAGAAGGAGAAGTGAAGTGTCCTTTTTGCGGTGAAAAGATGGCAAGAGGATGGGAATGACAAAACTTTAAAATGAACAAACGGAAGATTGGTGCAAATGCATAAACTGTATGATATGCAACCAGGGGAGCGTTATTTCTGTGAGACATGCGGTTTTGAGATGGAAATCATCGACCGTGGCGACACATCCTGTGATGATATAACCGTATGCCCTTGTTGTAGTAAACAGTTTAAATTAAGAGATTGAGACATACTCTTAAAATGTGTTATTTCTGGCTGACACAAGAGTAATTCGAGTTTAATTATTGTAACTATTCAGCCTGGCACGATTTGCCTATTGGTACTGATTTCATCGAAATAGAGATGTCTACTCACTAATAATCTAACAATCAAAAAAGCAATCAATAGCAACAATCAAAATAAATGATCCTAATGAAATTTACGTTTCAACTTTTTGTCAAGATTGTTATTGATAGCGTTTTTATCAGGCTGAATAGTTACTAATTATTTTAATGACCCATTACTTACACACTATTTTAATCTTCATTGCCGAATAATTGGCATTTAACCGTCATGAATGGCCTGCTAGAACCAATAACAATGATAATAATATAACTGTGTATCGTGCTCACAACAGATAATTACAGGACGCTTTTTAGAAAAATGGAAACGGAGAAACTAAGGCAAATCCGTATCCTTTATTAAGGTTGTTACTTATTAAACCCACTATAATCAAAGAACTGAATCAAACCGCATGATGTTGAAGGTTTTCAGGTGCTATTTGAGACATTTAGTAAACTACATGCCCTGTTTCATGAAAAGTACGTAAGGTTAATATTCAGATTTGACCAATAGACTTTGGGAAGATAGTGACGATTTAGTCCAGCGTTAAAAGGTGCGAGCAATGCAAGAAGAATATAATGCACAGAAAATAGAGAACAAATGGCAAAGCCGTTGGAATGAAAGCAGGATATTCGAGCCTGAACCTGATGAAAGGGAAAAATACTTTATAACCATCCCTTACCCATACTTGAACGGCAATTTACACGCCGGACACACAAGAACATTCACCATCGGAGATGTCATAGCCAGGCACAAGAGAATGCTTGGATATAATGTACTCTACCCAATGGGATTCCACGTTACAGGAACACCTATTGTAGGACTTGCAGAACTTATTGCAAACAAGGATCCACAGACAATGGATGTCTATTCCCGTCTTCACAGGATACCTGATGACATACTGGAAAACCTCACAACTCCTGAAAAAATAGTGGAGTATTTCAGTGTGGAAGCGGAAAAAGCAATGCGTTCAATTGGTTATTCAATTGACTGGAGACGCAAGTTCACAACCACCGATGAAACTTACAAGAAATTCATCGAATGGCAATTCAATCTCCTTCATGAAAAAGGAATGATCGTAAAAGGTGCACATCCTGTAAAATGGTGCCCTAATGATGATAATCCTGTAGAGGATCATGACATACTTCACGGAGAGGAAGCTACCATCGTAGACTTCACCATGATGAAATTCAGATATGATGGAATGGTACTTCCATGTGCAACTCTCAGGCCTGAGACTATTTTTGGCGTTACCAACCTCTGGGTGAACCCAGACATAGAACATGCAAAACTTAAGGTCACAAAAGATGAACGTGAAGAGATATGGGTCGTAAGCCAGGAAGCTTACAGAAAGCTCACCTTTACCGACAGGACCATTGAGTTCATAGAGAACGTACCTGGCAAAGACCTCATAGGGATCAAAGTAACAAACCCACTCTCTGGAAATGAAGTCATAACACTGCCAGCGTCTTTTGTTAAAGCAGAGAATGGTAGCGGTATCGTTATGAGTGTGCCTGCGCACGCACCTTATGATTACCTGGCACTCAAAGATCTTTATGACAAGGACCTGTCTGAATACGGAATTACAGAGAATCTAAGGGACATAAAACTCATTTCACTTATCCAGGCCAAGGAATTTGGAGAATATCCAGCAGTGGAAGCTGTTGAACAGTTTGGTGTGAAAGACCAGAAAGACCCTAAGGCCGAAGAAGCCACAAAGATGGTGTACCGCCGTGAGTTCCATGGTGGTGTTCTGAAAGAGAATACCGGAAAATACGCTGGTGTAGCAGTTTCCAAAATAAAGGACATACTTACAAGGGACCTTATTGAACAAGGTATAGGAGAGGTGTTCTATGAATTCAGTGAACCTGTTGTATGCCGCTGTGGAACCCCATGTGTTGTCAATATGGTCAAAGGACAATGGTTCCTCAATTATTCTAACCCGCAGTGGAAAGACAAGGTCTACAAATGTATTAAGGGAATGGACATCATCCCAGAGGAAATAAGAGTTGAGTTCAACAACAAGGTAGACTGGCTTAAAGACAAGGCATGCGCCAGGAAAAAAGGACTTGGCACCAGACTTCCATTCGATAAGAACTGGCTTATCGAATCTCTTGGAGATTCAACCATTTATATGTCATACTACATCACGAACAAATTCTTTGCACAGGGAATCGATGTAGATCAGCTGACTCCTGCACTCTTTGACTATGTACTGCTTGGCAAAGGATCCGTACAACAAGCAGCAATTGACACCGGACTTTCAGAAACACTCATTGCAAACATCAAGTCTGATTTTGACTACTGGTATCCTGTGGACTTGAGATCTTCAGGAAAAGATCTTGTGCCAAATCACCTGTTGTTCTTCCTGTTCCACCATGTCGCGATATTTGATGAGGACAAATGGCCACGTGCTCTTGCAGTAAATGGATTTGTGTCCCTCGAAGGGCAGAAGATGAGCAAATCCAAGGGACCGATACTTACACTTAGAGAAGCCGTTGACACCTATGGTGCTGATGTTTCACGCATGTACATTCTTTCAAGCGCAGAACAAACTCAGGATGCTGACTGGAGAGATGACGGAGTAAAAAGCTCAAGGAAGCAGGTGGAAAGGTTCTACAAACTTGCAAATGAAATAATAGATTCAGGTGCAACATCCGGTATAGAGGGAGATCTCAAACTCATTGACCGCTGGATGCTCAGCAGGCTCCAGCAGTGCGTCAGAGAAACAAACAATGATATGACATCCATTCGCACAAGAAGTGCGCTCCAAAATGCATTTTTCCTGCTCTACAACGATGTGAAATGGTATCAGAGAAGAGGAGGAACAGCGCTTCTCTACGATGTGCTCGATGTATGGGTACGCCTGATGGCTCCGTTCACACCTCATATATGCGAAGAAATATGGACCAATATGGGTCACGGTGATGGTGACTTTGTATCCCAGGTGGCATATCCGATATTCTGCCCGAGGTTCATAGACAATGATGCAGAACTTGCGGAAGAACTTATGTGTAGCACGCTTTCTGATATTGAGGAGATCATCAAGGTCACAAAGATAAAACCTAAGATGATAGCTCTTTACACTGCACCTGAGTGGAAAGTTAAAACTTTCAAGATGGCGCTAGAAATGAAGAACAATGACGAACTCAACCCGGGAAAGCTCATAAAGACATTGATGTCTGATCCCGAGAACCGAAGACATGGAAAAGAGATTCCAAAATATGTCCAGAAGCTCGTACCGGATATTTCCAGCATGAAGACTGAAAGGTTCGAGATGCTGCTTGGAATGCGCCTTGACGAGATGACAGTCCTTCAAGAGAACACCGGCTGCATTTCAAATGAGATCGGTTGTACGATACAGGTTTATACGGCTGATGAACCGGAATATGACCCGGAAAATAAATCAAGGTTTGCAGCTCCCCTCAGACCTGCCATCTATCTTGAATAAGTAAGTTAATGGTTGTTGGCACCCAAAAGCCAGTTTTTACTTTTTTTGTTGACAGATTCTCGTCCAGATTATATAATATAATCAATAAATATAAATTTAAAGCCAATAAATATAGTATACTATTGGATGGCAAATAAATGGATGAATTATAATTCAGGGCAAAAACAGGACAAAACAAATAAACAAAACTCTTGAAGTCCTTATTATTACTGCAATATTAAGTTCGTTACTGATTTCCGGTGTATCTGCGAATTCATTGATGGATGAAATAAAAGTAGGGGTTTATCAGAATGACCCATTTGTTTCTCTAAATAAGGACGGAACAGCCGAAGGCCTGTATATTGAAATACTGGAAATCATCGCTTCGAAGGAAGGATGGGAACTGGAATTTGTCCCTGGTACACTGGAACAGTCCTTTGAACGACTGGATAACGGTAGCATAAACATTCTGCCTGCTATCCCCTACACACCTGAAATGGATGAACGATACATATTGACAACTGAAGCAGCGTTCACAGACGGGGGAATTGTCTACGCGTATAACGGTTCAGGTATTAGTTCCATGAGTGACCTTAATGGAAGAAAAATAGCCTACCAGGATGATCTTTTTTATGAAAATTTCAATGCCAGCCCGAGAAATTCAAACATCAGCTACACATTTGTAATGGCCGATGATTACGTGGAAGTCTTTGAACTGGTTCAGAGTAGAAAAGCTGATGCAGGGATAATCGCAAAATCCTATTCAAAAGAACATGAAGCACAGTATACTGTGGAAAAAATACCTTTCGTCATATCCCCTACTGACATGGTTTTTGCATTGACTAATAATTCAGATAATGAAATTGCCAGGATAATAGACGAAAATATTCGCCAGATGGTAATTGAAGACGGAATTATATACTATGCTTCATCGGAAACAAGCGACCTGGACCTGAACACATGGGAAAGTCCTTCATGGCTTAAATTATCTGTTGGTTTTGGTGGTGGATTACTTTTATTATTTGTAATATTGAGCCTGACCCTGCGTAACAAAGTGGACCAGAAAACCTCAGAACTAAATTCAAAGAACAGGGAACTTGAAGTAGAGATAAGAGAGAGGAAAGTAGCAGAGGAAAAATTGAAACAATATTCCCTTGAACTGAAACACTCAAACGAACTCAAAGATCTCTTTACAGACATACTCAGACACGACCTCATAAACCCTGCCACTGTCATTAAAGGGTATGTTGAGTACCTCATAGAAGAAGAGAACGAGAGTCAGAAAGAAGACGCACTAAAGGCAATTGAAAGAAATAACAAGAAACTTATAGATCTTATTGAGAATGCTGCAAATCTAGCCAAACTCGAGAATATGGATGAGCTCGATTTTGAAACCATGGATTTGAAAGAGATCATTGAAGAAATAATAGATAATCTCAAACCAAAGATAGATGATAAGGCTATGAAAGTGATTTTCAATCCGGCAGATGAGTATCCGGCAGATGTTAATACAACTATAGAAGATGTTTTTTCAAACCTTATCGGGAATTCCATAAAATACAGTCCTTCAGGAAGTACAATCACAATAAATATTGAAGATCTTGAAAATGCATGGAAAGTATCCATAACAGATGAAGGTGAGGGAATATCCAATAAAGATAAGCCCCACATCTTTGACAGGTTCAAAAGAGCACACAAAGTAAATGTGAAAGGTTCAGGTCTTGGACTTGCCATAGTCAAGCGTATAATAGAACTGCATGAAGGAAGCGTGGGAATTGAGGATGGACCGGATGGAAAAGGAACTAAATTCAATGTGCTCCTGAAAAAAGCAAAAATTGAGAACAGCTAATTAGTACCTCAATAAAGATCTGGACGACGGTCCTTCAGTACAGGAATCATGTCCCTTATTTTCTGAGTTTTTTCAAATTCAATGGGGTGTAAAATCACAGACTCCACATCACCTGATTCTGCTTTGACCTCACCCAGAGCGTCGACTATTATGGAACCTCCGAAAAAAGAGGATGATGGGCCATCCCCTACCCTGTTACATGCAATATGAGGTATCTGGTTCTCAATTGCGCGGGCTATTGCAAGTGACCGCCATATATGCCCTCGCGGTGAAGGAAACTCGGCAATGGTAACAAGGATGTCAGAGCCTTCAAGAACAAGTTTCCTGGCAACTTCAGGAAATCGTAGTTCATAGCATATCTGAAGACCAACTGTAATTTCCCGTTTAAGCAGTCTGACGGGATGAATCTCACTTCCTGATGAAAAATACTGTTTTTCACTTTTGAAAGGATGTGTTTTACGATATGTTCCTGCGATTTCCCCATCTTCAATGCACAAACCTAGATTATAATAATTAAAACCATTTTCAACTTTTTTTTTTCTATTAAGGAAAAAATAAGGACGCATTGATTTTCTCTTGAGAAATCACACATTTTTCGCACAGTTTCACCATTCTCTGGCTCTGCAGAATTATCCACATCCTCATAACAAAAGCCTGTTGAAAACACTTCAGGAAATATCAGAATATCAGCGCCTTTTGCCTTAGCTTCTCGTGCCATGAAAAGAGCTTTTGAAATGTTTGCTTCTTTTTCGCAATGGAGGATATCCATCTGGATACAGGCTGCTTTTATAGTATTCATAAAAAACAAAACCTTTTCAACCTATTTTATGAACCAATTTATTATTTACTATTAAGCATCAAAGAAAATAGCTTATCCAAAATCCGTAATGGAAGTGGATTTTGTTTTAGGAATAAGGCCACCCAGATCAACAGAACTCCTTAATATTTTGAAAAGTATGCAATTGGAATTCTTTACGATATCTGCAGTCACAGTTTTAACTTCATAAGCAGGCTCTCCTACAGGAATTTTAATTTTTGTGATACCGGCAGCATATTCCTTTGGATTTTTGTCCGTCGGACTGACAGCACAGTTTACTGAAGCAAGATAATCATTCAGGCTCTTTGCACTCAAGCCCATTCTGATGAACTCTTCCTTAAATACAGGCCTGTCAAGTGTTCTTGATAAAACATAGGCTGCAACAGGAATCATCAAAAAAGGTTCAACATGTTTTATATGCTCGGCAATGAGAGAATATATATCCTCATTGTCACTTTGCTCGGTTTCCACGATGCTATAAACCTTGGAAGGAGGAATCTCAACTTCATTTAATATATTGAGGTCCTTCAGAGCCCGCAGGTAGCCAGTCATTACGAGACGGTGCTCATCCATTCCCCTGTCTTTCAGTTCACGTGTAACACCACTGATAGAAAGCTGTCTGCCCTTAAGAATTTCGTTGATGAGGAGATAAATAGTATCAGACATATTAACTGCACCATAATTGATAACAAACCTGATATATTTAGCGGTACTTTTCAAAGAAAATTAAGAAACGCAGTATATACAGGTAGATTTAAAAGCAATAATGACGTTATTACAGTCCCTCATAGTCTGATGGAAACTATACCACTAATGGCTTATCATGATATTAATCTGGTAAATAAAAATGTGTCCCCCGTTAGCATGGGATGAACATATGAGCGTATTTCAGGATGTAATTTAGATAAAGCTGTTTCCTGAGGCAAAATTGCAAAAAAAGCAAGAAATCCAGGTATTTGTAGGTGCTACCATAGCACTTCCAATTATAACCTATGCGTTGCATGAGAACATTAAGGACCAGTCACATAAACTTCCTTCTTTCAACTAGAAAGAAAGGCTGAAATCTATTTCGAAACTTTATGAAATCACAACACATTTATTAAATTAAACCTCAATATAATAGGTACTAAAATAGACAATAGGTAGTCAGTGACTACTCACATGAACAAGGGAAGAAGTTCAAATGTGGCTATTAATACCAGATCCGTTGACATAGACGAGGTAATCAAATGAGTAAACGAACAAGAATTATTAATGACCCCTCCGAACTCGTACCTCTGCTTCAGGTTTTTGGATCCCAGAGACACAAAAAAGTATTTGATTCACTTCTGAGCCTATGGATGACAAAGGAAGAACTTGAAGAGCTTTTAGGTAGTGATGTTACTAAAAGCATCAATATTCTCAAAAAAAGTGGTTTGATAGAAAGCCAGTGGCATATGCCGGAACCTGGTAAGACCCCTGAAAAGGAATACCGCGCATCCTATTCTAAAGTCCAGACAAATTTCCAATGCTCTTTCGAAGACATGAGTGACATTATTATGCTCACTTTTATGCCTTATGAAGAAGTGAAGGATGCTATTGAAGAACTTGAGAAGCTAGTTGAACAGGGAAACGATTCTATGAGCAGTCTTACAAGAGCATTGACCAAGAGTCCGTTATACATTCGTGCGGTTGCCCGCAGGTCTGATAAACTCACAGTTATGGGACAAAGACTCAAGGTACTTCTGGGCGGAGAAGCAGAATGATAGAACTTCTTCATAGCAAAAGCGGCATAACCAAATTCCAGATACTAATAGAAGTAGCTGCGCATCAGCCTAATGTAAGACAAAAGGAAATTGCTGAAAAAATAGGAGTTACACCCCAGGCAGTATCTGAATACATCAAAGAACTTGTCGCAGAAGGTCTGGTCTATTCTGAAGGGAGAGTTCGCTACAGAATTACAAAAGTAGGTGTTGAATGGGTACTTGAAAATGCCGCAGACATGAAGAGATATGCACGCTACGTAATGAGCGATATAATAAGCCATGTATCTACCTGGACTGCAATTGCCGAGGAAGACCTTGAAAAAGGAAAAGAGGTCTACCTCAAAATGGATAATGGTTTACTTTATGTAAGTACAACGGGTGTGACTAACGCAACCGGAACAACAATTTCAAGTGCAAAGAAAGGGGATGATGTGGGTGTTACCGACCTCATGGGCCTTATTGATCTTGAGAATGCAAGCATTACAATTTGCAAAATACCAAGAGTTGAGCGGGGCGGATCACATAATGTTGATGTAGAACGTTTAAGATCCCTTGCTAAATCCAAATCATATATTGCAACAGTGGGGGTTGAGTCACTTATATCCCTGAGAAGAATTGGCCTTGAACCACACGTAATGTTCGGGGCAAAGGAGTCAGTAATTGAAGCCGCATATCACGGCATTTCTTCACTTGTACTTGCTATTGATGAAGAAGTGCCAACCATCCTGAGCAGGCTTGAAGCTGAAGATCTTGAATACGAACTTGTTGACCTTAGTATACAATGACCGGATGAAGATGATCATATGAAAATGATACTGGTATCGGACACGCATTTGGAAACAGAAAGTATTCCTGCTTATCTATCTGACGTTTTCGACCAGTATAATATGATAGTCCATGCCGGCGATTTTGATTCATTAGCTTTTTTCAAAGCACTCAATGCTACAGGGAAACTTAAAGCAGTGCACGGAAATTCTGATGAACCTTCCGTAAAAGAACTCCTGCCGGAAAAACTGGTCTTTGAAGTGGAAGGAATTAAGATAGGAGTAATTCATGAAGCTGCACTTTCTATTGTTGATTACACTGCAACAAGATACATGGCTCTTGAAATGGGAGTAGATGTTCTTGTGTTCGGACACCTTCACAGACCAATTATTGAAAAAAGTGATGTCCTCATTATTTGCCCGGGATCACCCACAAAACCGAGGATGTCTGACCCATGTGCAGTCGAACTGCAAATTAAAAATGGCTCAATAGAAACAAAGATCATACCAATAACAGGTCAATCCTGTGGATATATTGACTTTTCCCGCAAACTTGGCGAGGAAAGCAAGTAATCCAGCTAATTCTGACCGTTTACGGTTTCTGTTTTAAACATCACGCCCGTACCTTTCAATGTCATCTGGACCTTATCAGTGAATAAAAGAATCTCATCCAGATCTACATTGTTGCCCCAGTCATAAACATAGTCATAATTCCCCTGAACTTGTTTGAACCCAAGGGACATAAGACTCCTGTTCACTTCAGAGGGCATTGAACCGTTGCTGTTAAACCAGAGTAACAGATAAGTTTTCATGTAACACCCACAGAATTTACAACGCTCGGGTCACATATGGTACTTTTGGTCAGGCAAAAAAGAAAAGGGCAAAAATATGCCCCAAAAATGGCATCAATAACTTTCTTTTAAGGAGTGCAGCGCCTGGGCAACCATTGAAGAATAATGCCCGGTGTCAGGATTATAATATTCTTTTGCCCGCTGTGCATTGGCAGATGTACCATCGAGAGTACTGAGTCTATCAAGAGTACATTTTGCCGTTTCTAATACCCACATATCACGAGTCTGGCCATCCACGATATAGAGTGACTCAGGACGAACAGAAGTAAGTACATCACCCTCACCTGTAGTATAAGTACTTGGCTTGCCGACCACAGCAACAAATGCAGGAGTCTCACATTCGGCAAGTACCTGAGCAGCTTCGGGCTGGTATTGTCCTGCATATATCAGAAAAGAGCCAGTTGGATCTGTAACCCGACCACGCCAATATTCAGAATCCGCACCAATATCTTCTTTCTCAATTAATGTACCGATAATGAATATACGATTGACCTTCGCACCGGTTGGCGTCAGAAGATACTGTGGAGCATATTGATCATCCCCATCCTTGAAACTTAGATTGGACTCCCTGAACTCCTGAGCAAATATCCTTCTGGCAACTTCCCTTGTATAACCAACCATTCAGATCACCTCTGCTGCAGCTATTAATTCATCCAATTCAGACTGCTCCAGTGAGAACACAGGAGTAATGGACTCTGCAAGAAGATATCTTTCGATTTTGGATCCGCTTACAATGTAGTATTTGCCCACAAGTAAATTTTTCATTTGCTCAAGGACAACTCCCTGATCAAGGGCATCTGCTGCAAGGGCAATTGCATTTTCAAGCGTCATATCAGTAATCTCTTCGACCAGGTCTCTTTTTAGTATAGTATCCTGTATAGAAGCACCATCATCCATAACTGCCTTAATACGAAGATCATAGACGCCATCCACCTTACCGTGCTCCATACAGGCTCCCTTTGTCAATGCACGGTTGCACTCCGGACACCTTTTTATGAGGCCTGAACCGGACTGAATGTCCACCATGGCACCTTTGAACTCAACAGTAGTAGTCCCTACTTCGATATCTTCATCAAGGGACTCGATAGAACTGCTCTTATTAACATTCAATTGGAATTTCCCATTCCACTCATTTACAACTACGTTCCTGAATATGTAGCTTTTACTTTCTTCAACAGTAGGTGCTGCAGCACTTTTCCAAAGTGTGAATTTGATGGTTCCAGTCTCATCCCCGATAAGACCCACCTGAGATATTGATTCATGAGTGTTGTCCCATAGCTGGACAATCTTTCCCCGGACATTGACCCATTTTCCATCTTCCGTTATGTCAGAAATATTAACCGTGGGTGATTCTGTCTGGCCGGTGTAAAACTCGCCCCTATTAATATTGTATGATTTTAAAAAGTAGTTAACAACACTTCTGCGTGCTTCTTCCTTTGGAACCTTGAACTTTGTTATCATTTTGTCAAGGCGTTCTTCAATATCCCCAATAGGGATCTCCACTCCAAGTTCATGGAACCTGGAACTAATTTCCTGTGCTAATTGTTTCATAGTTAAATCCTCAAGCCTCTTGTTTGGTTCTTCTTGAGAGGCAATTTATCTGTATGCTTCAACCATATATAATTGAGTTGTGAGCAAGGTGAAAGTAATATATAAATAAAAAAGGAAGATGTGTGAGAATTATCGAACTCATTTATGAAGGAGATCTACAACTTCCTGTGCAGCACCATCTTCACCAATTACAGTAACAAGATCATCATACTCCAGAACAAGGTTGCCATTTGCAATATGCGACTTATCACCTCTCCTAATCATCAGCAACAGACTGCCCTCAGGAAGTGATAACTCCTTTATGGCTTTGCCTGCGACCTTGGGATTTGTGACCCTTGCCTCAAGGATCTCCCCTTCCTCTCCGACTTCACACATGGAAAACATAGAGGGTTTTCCGACCATGTTATCCAGAACAAGAGCTGTGGTCATCTGAGGACTCATTGAACGTATAGAGAGATCCCAGAATGCATGCAGGTTCTCAACATTGTTGACCCTTGCAACTATCTGATCATCCTTCAGGTTGAACTTACTCTTTGCTATCTGAGATACCAGAAGATTCGTATTGTCCTGATCTGTGGTAGCAACTATGTACTTGGCTTTTTCTATTCCTGCCGCCTTAAGAACATTAATATCCTCGGCATCGCCATGAACCACACGTATACCCTGTTTCAACATACGTTGACACCTATCCCCGGAACTGTCTACTACAACTACATTCTCGCCTCGCTTTTCAAATCTCTCGGCCAGGATCTTCCCAACCTCTCCGCCTCCGATAATAAGGATTTCCATTGGTATAACTCCTAAAAGATTGGCTACTCTTCTTGCTAAAGTGCCGGTTGTTATGACTGTAATGATAACGGTCAGAAATACCAGTCCAACCAGCATCTGACCACCCAGTATATTGAAAGAATCCAGTTTAATGGCAAAATAGGTTGCAATGGATGCTGGTACAACACCCCTTGGACCAATGAATGAAATAAATAATTTCTCATTCCTTCTAAGACGAGAGTTTGCTGTTGAACCAAATACAGCCAGAGGACGTACCAAAACGATCAATAACAGGACAACTATAATCCCGTTTAGCCCAATACCTATAATATCCTCGAATTTGAGCATGGCTGCAAGAAGTATAAAAATTATAGACAGCATTAGCATCACAAGATCTGATTTGAACTCTTTTAGAGCCTGCTTGTGAGGAATACTGGAGGTACCAGTAAAGATTCCGAAAACTGCAACGGCAAGAATACCAGACTCATTGCCTAGTAACTCAGACACAACATAAGTGGTTATTACCATCGTTAAAGTAAACAGTCTGGCAGTCTGATCAGTCACAAGGGAATCGCTTGAAAGAAAACGTTTCAGGATATGACCACTGGCCATACCTATGACAATACCTATAACAAGCCTCTGGAGAATGAAAAGAACAGCACTGAATCCAGTTAGCTGCGAAACTATCCATTCGAACATAAATGCTGCAAGGATGACGCTGGCTGCGTCATTAAAAACACCCTCTATTTCAAGAATCTTACTAACTTTGTGATTCACATGTATGTTTCGTACAAGTGGTGTGATCACCGTAGGACCGGTTGCAGCTACCAGAGCTCCGAAAAGTGCTGCCAGTTTAAAGGGAACAGCTAACAGAAGATATGTTACAAGTGTCGCACCAGCAAAGGTAATCAGTACACCAATTGTTGTGAGTTTCAGAGCAGTCCTCTGTATAGGCCTGATACTCTTCACATCAATATGAAGACCACCATCAAAAACAATCACTGCAACTGATAAGGATACAATGGCAGTAAGCCCATCACCGAACATATGCGGATCTATAAAATTCAGCACTTCAGGTCCAACAAGTATTCCTTCCAGTAGAAGGAACATAATAACAGGCACTTTAAAGTGTTTGCTAAGTGTCTGGGCAATCATGCTCATAAAAAGCACAGAAACTACAATTTCCAGAAGATGTATCGACTCCACAACTAAGCTCCTTGAATATGCAAAATACCACTTATGTGATTTTAATATATGCACTATGTATTTTAATTATTCCATGAGACTATAAATATATAATACTTAGTACGAGGAATGAATCTAATCCTCGTAATAGATAGCAGTACTGTACTAGTCTGCCATAAATAAAAGGGTATTTGTCAAAAAGTATTTGGTATATCTTTAAACGTCCCCCACAGTTATACAATAGTTAAAATAGAAAAACATGATTAAGGGTAGATAAGAAACAAAACGCTTATTGAATAATATTTTGAACTCGAGTGATTAAAATGGTCTTAATAAAAGAAGAAGACGTAAAAGTTCCATTAGATGTGCCGCATGAAGCACGTGAGACATACATTAAGAATTACATGGAGATTACCCGAAACACTGGCAGATTGATGCTTTTTGCAGGTGATCAGAAAGTCGAACATCTTAATGATGACTTTTTTGGAGAAGGTATACCCTCAGACGACAATGACCCTGAGCACCTTTTCAGAATAGCTGCAAACTCAAATATCGGAGTCTTTGCTACACAGATGGGCCTGATTGCCAGGTACGGAATGGATTACTCTGATGTACCATATCTTGTTAAAGTCAACTCCAAATCCCACCTTGTGAAAACAAAGCAAGACGACCCATTCAGTAATCAGTGGTATGATATGGAGCAGGTGGCCCAGTTCCGCGATAATAGCGGTCTTAAGATAATGGGAATAGGATATACCCTATACCTTGGAAGTGCCTATGAAGCCGATATGTTCCAACAGGCTGCACAAATGATATATGAGGCACACAAGTACGGAATGATAACAGTACTCTGGATATATCCAAGAGGAGAAGCCGTACAAAATGAAAAGGACCCACACCTCATTGCAGGTGCTACAGGTGTTGGAGCATGCCTTAATGCAGACTTTGTGAAGGTAAACTATCCAAACGCTGAAGGAATGAAAACAGAAGAAGCATTCAAAGAAGCAGTCCTTGCAGCAGGAAGAACAAAGGTTGTTTGCGCAGGTGGGTCCAGTGATGACCCACAAGACTTCCTTAAGAAACTCCATACACAGATTCACGTTAGTGGTGCAGAGGGTAACGCAACAGGAAGGAATATACACCAGAGACCACTCGACGAAGCTCTCAGGCTATGTAACGCCATCTATGCCATCACTATTGAGAATGCTTCTGTTGAAGATGCATTCAAGATATACAAAGGCGAATAATTTGCATTTAAAAGGTGCATTGGTTTAACCATGCACCTTTTCTTTTTTAATTTCACTTATCTTTTTTGATTTTAATTGAATTCACAGTTATCTGACAGGTTAACCGAAAGTCAAAAAATAATGTATTGTTGATTAAAGATCAATAAGAATCAGAAGCAAAAGGCAGACTTGAATAGATTAAAAATAAGAAATCAGGTGCTTGCAAGAACAAACACCAGATAGATCATCACTTACAGGAACAATCAAAATCGAATCCCAGTAAAAAAGTACCTGTTCCGTGAAGATTGTCGAGTCCCATCTTCTCCTTGAGGTACTCATCACTTGGAGGAGAAGGGGAAGCGAGCACTGCATTACAAACCTCATCCACACACTCTACTTCTTCACATGGCTTAGGTGGCAATACAACAATTAACGGATCTTTCTTACCATCCATTTTCTTGAGTACACTTGTGTCATATATAACAATGTTACCAATAACAAGTTTATCTGTGCAGGTTTTCATTTCCTCAAGTTTTGCCTCATCATCGAGGTCTTGACCTACAACACAGTCATTGTGCATTAGGATGACATTTGGACCTTCGGGCCAGTTGAAATCCATACTTGTGGTAAAAGCAAAAATAACGTCATTCTTCAAAACGGTCTTTACACCTTTATTGTCACCCCGGCCAAGTCCCATCAGAGTCATCTCATCAGCTTTTTTCTCAAGCTCCCTGATAATTTCCCGATCATCTTCATTAAGGAGAAGTGTATTTCCTACACCCTTCATATTGATGATACTGTTTTTTACATTTTCTATTATCTCATCATGTTCCATGAATTAACCTTCTTTGATAAAATGTGCAGTTAATGTATTGAATTACTTATCAGGTCTAATATTTTTGCATATTTAAGTATGTCGCATACAAAAACACATTAGAAACTAAATCAACATATTTAATGTATAACTTTGAAAAAGCCCGCCTTTGGTTCATATATATGCCCCTTTGATAACAAAGATTTCAATGTTGAATCGGCAATTCGCTCAGGGACACCTTGAGAAACTGCTTTCCCAATGTAGTTGAAATATTCAAAACCACTTCCATCATCAATACTTTCAAGGACAGACTGGATAATATGCTCATAATCAGGTTCCACATCCTGCTGAGCAGATGACTTACTAATGGTGCACAGGGCTTGTTTGACAACACTTTTTAAGGAGTTATAGTATTCCTTATCCTTGTGATAATAATCCAGTGAAAGGCACATTCCACTTGCAAGTGTCTGCGGAATATTACATACAGACATCCTGTCAGTAATTTTTTCATTATCAGTACCTGAAGAGAAAAATCTATCAAACGCATCCAGACGGTCAAGAGTCATTTCTGCAGTATCTACTATCCACCTGTCACGCACTGACTCATCTACATAATTAATCTCCTCCGGTCGCAAGGAAACATAAACAGAGCCATCTCCTGGCTCATATGAACGAACCTTGCCAAGAACCATTACATACGAAGGCACGTTTACATTTGAAAGGAAGAATGAAGCTTCAGGCTGGTAACTACCTGCGTAGACTGTAAAAGCACCGGTCGGGTCAGAGATACGTGCCCTCCATAACTCTTTTTCACTACCGGCTTGGTCTGATAGCCTATCCACTTCTGTGACCACACCCACCATAAAGATTCTGTTCACTTTCAGTCCTGTGGGACTTATGATAAAATTAGGAGAATAAATATCCTGATTTCCAGATGAAGAAGAATTAGAATACAAATTAAAACGGGAATCATTGAATTCCTTGGCAAACATCCTGTGTGCCACTTCTCGCTCAACCATTACTCATCACATCCACTGCCAATCTTTTCCATAAGTTGATCTACACGTTCCTGAAGGTCATTCTCATGAGCCCAGACCGATTTAGCCACAAGCGACACTCCAAATTCGTTCTTTGAAGAATTGCCCCGTGCTGTGACATATTTACCGGTTAATACGTTTCTCATATCTGTGAATACGGCATCATTGGAAATTGAACCCTGAGCCATATTTTCCACATCAGGCATACTTTTTCCATAAATTGCCTCAGAGAGTTCACGGTTAAGCATCAAATGAACAGCTCCCGTACCATCATCAAGAATTGCCTTAATACGCATATCCATCAGGCATTCCACTTCACCATGGGAACGACAGACCGATTTTTGCGTAACACGATTGCATACAGGACATCTTTCGATAAGACCAGAACCGGGCCTGATAGAAATTAGATTGCCACTGACAGTTACATCGAAAATACCTTCTTTTTCAAGGATCTGTTGAATAGCCACGGGCGAATTGGCTTGATTTACTGATTCCATTGTAAAGGACAGATCTTCTGCAGACTTCACCAGTTCAATAGAAGTATTCTCATTGAAATTGATGGATGGCAAACCTCTGAATATCCTTACAGCAGCACCTTCGAAACGAATATAGTCACCGATATCAAATGTTCCCAGCGAAACCCAAGCTGTAAATGGAAGCTTTGCACTGTCATCTGCAATGACGCCTTCTACAACAGTCACTTCCTGACCTTTTAGCATTATTTCCCTGTGATACATCTCAACGATGAGAACCACAGAACTTGCAAGCACATCTGCAGGAACTATTTCACCAAGTTTCTTGAGATTGGAATGGGATATCTGCTCAATATCAGGGAGCTCACTATCCTGCAAATGTGTGATTGCAGACCTCTTTCCAAAATACAGCTCCGGACGGTTATTCCATAGCCGGGTGTATGCATTCCGGATCATAATAGTATCCCCGGACCGTAGAGACATATTATCCCAACATGTAAAAGAACAAATACCAGTTCCATCACCCAGGGTTCCTGAAAATATTGTTTTCTGCTCCCCCTGTATAGACACTGTTTTTTCAATAATATCAAGAATACGGCCCGCGATCTCAATTCCATTCAACCCAGGAGAAAGATCTTTTACTTTTACAGAGTTGGAAGAAACAGATAAATATTTGGTTTTCAGGATTCTTTTCGCTTCATCAAGAGGAACACGATATTTAAGGAGTTTTTCCAGTTCCTTGCTAATCTCCTCTTTGCTTATATTTCCAAGCGCCATTGTTAATTCGTCTATGTGTGGCGCAATTTTCTCGTCCATCTGGAGTCTCCATTGTTCAAAGTAATTAATATTCTATTTCCTGATTGGCAATAAAGATAACCTTATCACAAAGGCATTGGAGTTTGTCATCAAATACTGGAAATGTTTAAGAATAATCAAACAGCATAGTTTAAAAGGGATGATGTTAGAAGCTTTTAAGAGCCGAAATTATGCCTGAATTCAAATAAATGGGGAGTATGGAAAAATGCCAAAACTTGCAATCGTATACCTTAGCACACAGGGAAGCACAAAAATGATGGCTGAAGCCATTGCAAAAGGTGCACGTGAAAAACATGTGGATGTAGACATCGATAACTTCTATGAATGGGATCCTGCAGACATAAACGAATATGATGCCGTTTGCATTGGTTCGTCAACGTTCTATTATACAATGCTGGACCCAATTGCCAAATTCATAGACAAGATCATAGAGACAGGTATCGATGGAAAGATTGGTGCTGCATTTGGTTCTTACGGATGGAGCGGAGAAGCTCCCGTACAAATAGCTGAGAAACTAAGAAAAGCAGGAGTGAACGTTATAGATCCGGTACTAAGAATTCAATATGTACCAAATGAAAAAGATCTCACAGAGTGTATGAGGCTTGGAAAGGACCTTGCAAAAAAGATGAAAAAGAAATAATTGTAATAGTCAGCAAGCAGGTAAAATAACTCTGATAAGATAAATCAGATTGATTCCATATTAAAAATTCATTAATAAACTATTTATAGTTTATTTTGCTAATTGACTGGTGTAATTGAATTAAATTTAAAATATAAGACATATAAGAGGATATTTATGACAATAATACCATTTGCACCTATTGAGAGAGTTATAAGAAATGCAGGAGCACAAAGAGTAAGTGAATCAGCAGGAATGGAACTTACTGAGATCCTGGAAGAATTTGGACTTGAAATATCCAGAGAAGCTATCAAGCTTGCTGAACATGCTGGCAGAAAAACTGTAAAAGCCGAGGATATCAAGCTCGCAAAAGAAATGCTGGGTAGATAATACCCATTTACTTTTTTCTTTACATTTCTATGATCATAAAAAGCATCATATGAGACTTAAAAGGCTTATTCCGGTCAAGGCAACAACACTGACTATAATACCGGCTATAAGTACACCTGCAAGTATTGCAAGTAATGCATGCCTGAATTTGATTCCGAAAACAAAGGCTGCCGCGCATCCAGTCCATGCACCTGTAACAGGTAGCGGGATTGCCACAAATATTGTCAGTGCAAGAGTACCATATTTTTCAAATCTTTCCGAGTGGTTACGCTGAGTTCTTCCAAATAGCCATGAGAAAAATTCATCAAATATTGTATATCTCCTGAGGTAGTTCGAAACCGGATCAAGATAAAGAAGCAACGGGACCACAGGCACCATATTACCCAGCACTGCAAAAAAGTAAGCAGCAACCGGATTCATACCATATATACCCAAAGCAATAGGTATGGCTCCCCTTAACTCAAATACAGGCAGGGCACCGATTATAACCGTTGCAAACCAGTGGGGTACCGAAGAAAGCAACTCCAGTACCAGTGCTTCAAGACTCACTGATATTCCTTTCCAGATAGTGCAAAGTGTGCCAGCAGGGATTCAAGCTGTATTCTCTCATTTGCCCCTTCTGTTAGCCGGAAATCGATCTCACCTATAACATCTATAAGTTCAACCATTCTTTTTTCAGGAATCTCTATCTCAAACATAGCTCTGTATATCTGTCCGACCACGTCCTCACCTGAAAGACCCTGCTCAAGCAGAAGAACATCAAGGTGTTTCCTGGCAACACTAAAATTACCTTCCAGAGCGGTTGCAATAAGTTCACGTACCTGCTCAGGCCTAGCTGTTGCGGTGATCTTGTATATTGCATCCTTATGAATGGTATCTTCAACAAGAGCTGCAGCCTGAAGGGCATTTATCGCTTTTCTCATATCACCCTGAGCAATGTACGTGATGGCATCCACACCATCGTCGGCGATATCCAGACCTTCGTTCTGTGCCACAAAACGGACACGTTCAGCAACAGCATCATCAGAGAGAGGACGGAACCTGTAAACAGCGCATCTTGACTGGATCGGTTCGATTATCTTGGATGAATAATTGCATGAAAGAATGAAACGACAGTTATTGGTGTAGCGTTCCATGGTACGCCGCAGAGCTGACTGGGCATCTGATGTCAGGGCATCAGCTTCATCGAGGAAAATGACTTTGAAATCTGCACCTCCAATTGGTGTTGTTTTTGCAAAATTCTTAATCTTTGTCCTGACAACATCAATCCCTCGTTCATCGGAAGCATTGAGTTCTGTGAAATTCTCACGCCATGAATCTCCAAAAAGCTCGCGTGCAATAGATACTGAAGTTGCCGTCTTTCCAACTCCCGGAGGACCTGAGAAAAGAAGATGTGGAAGGTTCCTCGTTTTTACGTACGATTTGAGCCTTTCTATTGCCTCTTTCTGACCGACCACGTCATCGAGCTTAAAGGGCCTATACTTTTCAATCCATATCTCTTCTTTAATTTCAAACCCTCCGCATAAAAATGTACATTCCTGCAATAATAGGAAGATGTAGTTTTTTAAGTTTTCGTAAATAAAAAAGATACAGGATTTAATGCCAGATAAGGCATTTCCTGTATTAACTCACTGATTGATCAGTTTGTAAGCGTAGCTACCCACAACAGGAACCTTTAACAAAATACCCCTGTATGCGATTATTACAAATATCAATATCAAAAAGAGTGCACCGAATCCAAGGAAATCTGCAATTATCCAGCCAACATATGGAATCCATCCCACTATGAATATCAATAATGAAAGTGGGAGGAATATAAGCAGTGACTGCATTGCATGGAACCTGACGAATTTGTTTTCCGGCTCGATCAACAGGAATATTATTCCTGTTATCCAGAATCCCAGATAACTAAGTGCTGCTACGATATTCTCATCCAGGCCTATCTTTGTTTTATATGTCATATGATCACCTGATAGCAATTGTATTCTGTGGACATTTTTCCACACATATCCCACATGCCGTACATTTTTCCTGATCGATAACCGCAAGGAAGTTAGTTACCGTTATAGCCTCTTCCGGACAGTTCTTCTCACATATTTTACATCCGATGCAACCCACGGTACAGGAAGCTTTTACAGCCTTGCCTTTATCGTGTGACATACAAAGTACATGAACCTGTTCAGATTCCCTGGCAAACTCTAGAATGTCATTTGGACATGAAGCAATACATAGTCCACAGCTGGTACACAGGTTCTTGTTCACATGAGGCAAACGGTCTTCACCAATAGAAAGAGCGTCAAACGGACATGCCCGCACGCAGGTTCCCCTGCCCGTACATCCATAATTACAGCCTTTCTCCCCATCTGAGAGCAACATGACAGCCTTACAGTCCTCAAAGCCCACGTACTCGAAACGGTCAACACAATTAAGACCGCCGTTACACTTGACAAAAGGATACTGTTCTTCGCCTTCTGAAACTTCCTGACCGAGTATGCCGCCTATTTCCTTGGCAACATCAAAGCCACCAACAGGACAACCATTGATAGGAGCACCTTCGTTTACCACACGTTCTGCAAAGTCAGCGCAGCCTGCATAACCACAGGCACCACAATTAGCCCCGGGAAGAACTTCCACAATCTCATCGACGAGTGGATTGGTCTCTACCTTGAACTTCTTTGATGCCACAATGAGCATAACACCAACAGCAAGCCCAAGACCACCAAGGATGGCTGTGGCCTGTACAAGTAAAGTAACTAACTCGCTCATATAGGAATCACCCAGAAGTAGTTAACAAAAGCCATAGAAAGCATCGTTGCGATAAAGAATGCCTGTGGCAATCCCCTGATAGACGACGGGACATTCACAAAGGTCGAACGCTCCCTGATGGCAGCCATCATCAACATTACAATAGTATATCCAAGACCTGCGGAAATACCGAATACCACACTCTGCATGAAGTTGTATTCTGAATTAACATTCAGTAATACTACCCCCAAAACTGCACAGTTGGTTGTTATCAGCGGCAGGTAAATACCAAGTGAGCGGTAAAGTGACGGAATATTCTTCCTTACAACAAACTCCACCAATTGTACAAGTGCTGCTATTACAACAATGAAACTGATAAGATCAAGGAATTCCATCTTTGTCGGGACAAGGATGTATGTATAGATCAGATACGATACAGTGGACGCCAGTGCCATAACAAAGACCACGGCTCCTGACATTCCTGCGGCACTCTTGACATCCTTGGTCACACCCACAAAGGAACAAAGACCAAGGAACTGGATAAGCAGGAAATTCTTAATGAAGATACCATCCATAAAGATGGCAAATAATGCTTTTTCCACCATTTTAACCACCCTTTGCTCTCTTCTTTTCCTTTTGATAGTTCACAATTCCCATTAGTGCTCCTATTGTAAGGAAAGCACCCGGAGGCAATATCATTGTGGTAACTGACGGATTGATAGGCAGGGTGATCAGAGTAAAGTCAAATGTTACTATCTGTCCCGTACCTAGAATTTCCCTTATACCACCGATGAGCATCAGTACCAACAGGAAACCTGTGGAAATACCAAGACCATCTATGAAAGAATAGAACACATTATTCTTGTTAGCGTATGCCTCAGCACGTCCGATGATGATACAGTTTACCACAATAAGCGGTATGAAAACACCTAACGCTGCGTACATGGGCGGGAAATACGCCTGCATTATCATCTTTACAATGGACACGAAGGTCGCTATAATGATAATGAATATTGGAAGTCTTACAGCCGAAGGAATCTGTTTCCTCAGGGCTGAAACGAAAATGTTTGAACAAATCAACACAAATGCAGTACCTGCGGACATACCGATTGCATTTTCGACTGATGTGGTCACTGCCAGCGTAGGACAGAGGCCCAGAACAAGTCCGAAAATCGGGTTGTCTCGTGTAATACCACGAATATATTCACTTAAAGGGTCCATAATATCACTCCTCTGCCTCTTCTATCTCAATTATCTTGGAATTCAGTGCATCTATGACAGCCTGGGAGGATATCGTTGCACCGGTAATAGAGTCAACTGCTCCACCTGAACTGGAAAGACTCAGTGAAGCTACTGGAATACCATTGAACTGGCTCCTGAAGTCATCTTCTATTATCTTTGCACCCAGACCAGGCGTCTCTTCATGACTCAAAACATCCATTCCACGAACTGTTGCAAATGAGTCATCAACACCACCTGCTATAACCAGCGGGCCTTGAGCACCTGCCTGCTGCTTGAAGAAAGCGTAACCGATGATATTACCAGAAGAATCCTTTGCACGATAGTAAAGAACATCACGGTTGCCATCATCATCAACCAAATCGCCTTCAACAGCTTCGAAGTTATTGTTGGCTTCCGGAATAAGTTCACCTAGTATAGCTGTTCGGGCAGTTTCCTCATTGATCTTAAGCTGTGCACTCGTAGGAACATAAGTAATACCCAACAAGAGAGCTGCCACAACCGATATAAGGACTATTTTCCCTACAATTACTATTGTTTCATTATTGGACTCACTCATTTTTCATCACCTCGAATTTTAGGGATGCCGGAATCTTATCCATGACATTCCTGTATACTTTCTCTGGAAGTGACTTTGTTCCGAATGATGCAGGCATGGTATTGACCTCTATGTAAGAAGCAACACAGTTTGCAAGGAAGATGCCGTATAATACTCCGTCAACATAGTTGCTGAAATAACCGTATATGAAAACAAGCACACCACATGTAATGCCGTATATGACACGTCCACTTTTGGTCACCGGAGAAGTTGGTGTGTCAGTTGCAAGGAAAAGTATACCAAAAAAGACTATCCCTATCATTGAATATGGCAACTCAGGACTCATATCAAGGAAAGTGAAAAGCTGTGACATATACATCAGTGGATTCAGGACACCTTCATGAACCAGAGCAATTACACCTGAAATAAATAACATTGTTTGTGGTAATGCTATCATTGTTACAAAGAATGCAAAAGGAACTCTCCAGTCAACATATCTCTTGTAAATAAGGTATAAACCACCTACAAGCAGTATCGGAGAAACGTCCACCATCAGACCCGCACCATTCTCAAGTATAAGATCAGAGAATTGACCTGTATGAGGAATGGATAAAGGCATCATATCAGAGGACCATGCACTTCTTATAAACACCCAGGCCACAAGAACCGGGTTAAATATATAAGAGCCGATTCCTCCAAAAACATGTTTTCCAACTGTTATCGCAAAAAAACCACCAACAACTGCTATCCATAAAGGAGCTTCAGGTGGAATCAGAAGTGCAAGCATAAGTCCCGTAAGAGCTGCATGTCCATCTGCAATGGTTACTTTCTGCTTGAATATTGTCTGAATACCAAATTCAGTTGCTACCGCCGCTAATACACACGCAATGATGATCCCGAGTGCAGGAATACCAAAGAAGTATATCGCTGCGAAACATAACGGAAGCAAAGCGATTATTTTACTTATATTCAATGTCTTGAAATCTAATCTTGTTTTCTTATGAGGAGGAGCTGAAATCGTATATGTCATTTTTACTCGCCTCCGCAGCCACAGCCAAGTTTCAGATTGGATGATTCCTTTGAAGGTAAGTCTTCATAGGCCATCTCTATTGCATCTTTTGAGTACCTTATAAGCTGTAGTATATGTATTTTTGATGGGCAGACTGCCGCACAATCACCACATTCGATACAATTCTGAATATGCATTTGCCTGCATTCATCAAAACGACCCTGGTCTGCCATGACAGCAAGACGGCTTGGAATAAGCTCAACCGGACAGACATCCACACAACGTGCACAATGAATGCATGCTATCGACTCGTCCCGGATGATCTCTTCAGGTTTCTGCAGGGATATTCTTGTGGTTCCTTTTGTCACAGGGACCTGGTCAGTGTACTGAGCCACACCAGTTCTTACACCGTTGGCAATTATCTTTCCAATATCACCGGTAAAACCGCAGGCTTCAATAATATCCTTGAATGGGGTTCCAATCTTTACAAGAATATATTCCATGTGATTTGAAACACCTTCAAGAGAAACAACGGTGTCATAGAAAGGCTTGCCTTCATGAACAGCATCGTAAAGAGCCTTTGCAGACTTGATACCACACACCGCAACTCCAACATCTGTTGGGTCACAGCCTATGTTAACCTGCCTTCCTGTTACATTATAAGTAAAGAAATTCAGGATTTTTTTCCCGTAAATGCGTTTCTGGGATAGGACAACAATGTCAGATTCCTGCTCGTTGAAATAGTACCCTATCTTACGGCCACCTACAAGAGGAGCAACTCTCAGCTTTTTATTATCGACCTCAATGCCCTCAAATGCATCAATGGAATCATTATCATCAGTCCTCAATACAATAGCTCCCTTTTTGGCACCGGCTGCTTTCATGAGCAACTTGAGAGCATCCATTACCTGGGACGCATATTCCTTGGGAGTTCCAAATGTACCACCAATCCATTCGGATGATGTCGCATTTATAAGCACTGTATCGATATTCTTGCCAGTTGGTTTAAGGACAGTATGAGTGGGCATTCCGTAATGCTCCACAATACCTGATTCCTTTATGAGTTCTGCAAGTTTTTCAGGTGTAAGATCCTTGCTGGGAGAGAATACAACTGTCTCATTGCTGTCTTCCGGCTGGATAATAACGCTCATTGACTTGTTACCATCAGGATGAGCAGCCTCTTCAATAGCAATGACCTCACCACATACGCTTGAGTGAACTGCAGATGAGTAATATTCTTCACTATCTCCTATCTTCTGTCCAATAAGAACCCTGTCGCCTTTCTTCACAAGGGGTTCACAGACAGCACCCCTGTGCTGTCTGAGTGGAATTATTATTTTTTCGGGTAATTTATCCAATGTTTTGATTTCCACAGTACCAGCTCCTTAGAATGCAGGCTCCCTTTCTACTTCAGTAGGCTTTGCACCTGGAATTGTCACACTAATTGTATTAGCGGAGAAATCTGTCGGTGGATTAGTCTCTGCCGGATCGCTATCATAGCCCAATGATTTCCAGTTGATCACAGGTACAAGATCATGGCATTCTGAACAATCCTTTATAGAATCTCCGAAGTGGACATTCTGAAGTGTATCTGAAGCTGATGCTCCATGGCAATCTGCACATTCAAGCGGCTCAGCAAGACCTACACTGGAACTGACAATATTATGGCTTACCTGATAGTACATATCCACATGCCTGAGAACTGCATTTGGATAATCCGGACTACCATCCATGTCACCATCATATGACCGAAGCTCATCTTCAGTTACATCACCATCGTTGTCTGCGTCTGCACTGAGTACATCTGCAGGAACTATCGGAGTACCAATTAAAGAACTATTATCAGGATCTGCGAATACATCCACATCAGTCCCTTCATCCCACCAGATACCATTGATAATATTGAATGGTTTTAGGACAGAGTCCTCTTCACGTTCCTGTGCTATTGGCAGAAGATCGTAGTAAACACCCTCGGACCATGCAAGTGTAGGTGTGAACTCTGAATCATATGTGACATCTTCACGAACACCATTTGCCCAGCTGAATTCTTTAATAACAGGAGTACCTGTGACATCGCTACCCGGAAGTGACGGGATGTGGCATGACTCACAGCTTAGGAAATCAAGGTGAGCATCAACCATTCCGCCATGCGATATGTCCTCGTGACAGCCTGATGAATCACAGTCCTTTACACCTGCTTCTGTTTCCATATGTGTTGGTCCCGAAGCAAACAGGTATTCACGGCTACCAATCTTGTGTTCTTCTGTTTCGTGGCATTCCTGGCAATCGACATTATCGTGAACATCATAATAAGCAGAATCTTCAAGTGTCCATGCTACTGCAGTTGTTGCGATATCACCTGTGTGACAGTTGCTTCCACAGAGTGCCTTGCCTGGAGCACCATTAACCTCATCATGTATTTCAGTTACAAGTGGAACAGGTGCCAGAACATCAAGCACGTAGCCTGCCATATAAAGTGGTTCTTTCTGCAATTCCGCCCTTGATTCTTCAATTGCGGCTTCGTTGGCGTTCTCGAAATCACCTGCAGCTATTCTTTCTGCACGTGCCTCAAAGTCATATCCACCAACCTGCTCATGACAGATCATACAATCAATATCGACTCCGTAGTCTGCCATGTAACCGCCACCAGGGTGGACCTGGCCGTATGTTACAGACATTGCGTCTTCGTCAATACCGTCAACTGCAACGCCATATTCCATGATCGATGACCATTTCTTCAAATCCTGTCCAACATGATATGATTCGGAAACTTCCTCGTACATACCTACATGACAACCACTGCACGAACTGTCAGACCATTTCTGCTCGGTCATATAATGAGCAGACATAGCCCCATTTCCGCTGTAGCCAATAAAAGCATACACGCCGGATGCAGCGAACATCACTACGAGGATTCCAATAAGAATTACATTTAATTTAGCCATGCTTGCCTCGTCCTCAATCCTCTGCAACTTCCTCAAGCTGTCTGATGACAACTATAATGTCGTTTCTCAAAAGCTGCTCATTTGTGATTTTCATGTCATTTGAGACGTATTTACTAATCTCATACGACTTGCGCACTACGCGTATATTAAAGTCAAAGACTTTATCAAGAAGACCTTTTTGAGGAGTTATTCCTAAAAAGTCCACATCCATGTGATTACCAAGTACATTAGCTTTAAGTTCAATTTTATCAAGAAGTGAACCTGGTTTAACATAAATTGTGTGGTGTTTCACAAAACCAAAGTGCTTCTCGATACCTCTCCAACCGTATTCTTCCATTAACTGATGAAGGGCGACAACAAGATATTTGTCCTTGCTTGAACTGGTTCCCGTACCTGATCCTGTGCTGGGATTGCTCATTCTATTACTTCCTTCAGATGAATATAATAACTAAAATAGAAGGAAATTGCTTTCCTTCTCTCCACGGTACATAAGTTTAATATTAATTATCTCTGTTCATACAGCATGAACTATAAAACTGTTGCCATTGGACTGATAGCGATTTTCACAGTATTATTAATGATAAATTATATCGCTGACGAGGATACCGATATTACCATTGAACAAGAAAGCTATTCGCAAACCAGAAGCCTGATGGACACTACAGTTACCATATCAATCCTAACTTCCAACGAAACATATGCTTCGGAAGTTATCGAACGTGCTTTTAACAAAATGTATTATGTTGACAGGGTGATGAACAACTACGACAACAATAGTGAACTAAGCATGCTTAATGAAGAAGGATTTGTGAATAATGCAGACCTTGAACTTGCCTATGTCGTTGACAGATCCAAATACTATTCCCAAAGAAGCAAAGGAGCTTTTGACATATCCATACAGCCTGTTCTTGACCTGTGGGCAAGTAAGTACAGCCCTGGCGGAACCTACGAAGATCCAACACCTGAGGAGATCAATGAAACACTTATATTGGTGAATTATTCGGCCATAGTAATCGACGGGAACAACATCACCCTTGGCAACGGTATGAAAATCACACTTGGAGGAGTTGCAAAGGGATATGCCGTAGACCTGGCAATAGAATCACTGATTGATGATGGTATTATTTCAGGATTTGTCAATGCCGGTGGTGACGGCAGATATATTGGCAGCAAGCCGGATGAAAGTTCGTGGAGAGTAGGATTGCAGAATCCGGAAAAAAGCGAAGATTCAGTGACGATTATGGATATTAAAGATATGGCTGTTGCTACAAGCGGGAACTACGAGCGCTATTTCAATGATACTGCAAAAGTTTCCCATATAGCAGACCCCCGAACAGGTTATACATCACAGAATCTCATAAGTGCAACTGTTATAGCCAGTTCTGCAATGGATGCGGATGCATTTGCTACTGCAGTTTTCATTCTTGGAGAAAAAGATGGCATAAATATGGTCGAAGATCTCGACGGCATAGAGTGCCTGCTCATAACAACGGATAAAAGAATCGTACGTTCCAGTGGTTTTTCCAGTTATGAGAACAATTAAAGAATAATTAGAGAAGTGAAAACTTATTTCAGGCTGACCTTATGCAAGGTCTCATATACGGGACCATGTGGAGTCAGCGTACTTTTTTTCAGTTTTACCGTATCAACCTGCATTGTCCCAAGATCTACGTCTGCCAACTCCTCGAGTAATTCCAGAAACTCTGCTTTTTTCTTTTTTGGCAGGTACTTGACCCTGGCAAGAGTTGCGTGGGCACTGAAAAGATGAGGATTATGTTCAAACTCAAAGGAAGAAAGTGAGCTGTTTACCAATTCATGTAGCTTATCAAAATCCCCGTTGCAACCCAACCATATGACCTTGGCGAAATTTGGCTTTGGGAATACACCAACCCCCCTTACCTGTGCTTCAAAGGGTTCACACTTTACTAAATCAAGAGCATTTGAAATCTCTGCGATCTTATCCTCAGAAATATCGCCCAAAAATTTCATGGTAATATGTACTATGTGTGAATCTACAAATTTGAATTTGAAATCATCGAATTTTGACTGGATATCAGCAATTTTATTGCGCAACTCTTCAGGGAAATCTACCGCAACAAAAGTTCTCACCAAACCTATCACCAATTACCATTTATGTTGGAGACATAAATGAATATCGCTGCCAAACAGGTTCTATTTATAAAGTAAGAATATATAATATATTACGATTTAGTAGTTATATCTTTGATATAAACAGAGGGAATAATTTGGACAGTACAGAAGTAGTTGTCAACGCTGCTATAAGGCTCGCAGAAGAACTGAAGTCTACTGCTATTATAATATCCGGAGATATTAATTTAGAAAAACCAGAGACATCCATACCTGTTTATTTCGCAAGCCGCAAACAAAAAACACTAATAGACCACCTTGTGGCAAGCAGTAAAACAAAAGAAGACCGATCAAAGGTAATTTTGGATAAGATCAACCAGCAGGCTTCCGGAAAAACAGAACATGTGGAAAACATTTCAGCTATTGAGTTCATGATGGAAGAAATTGAAGAAGGTACTGTGATAGGAATAGTAGACAATAAGGATTCATATGCCATCGTAGTCCATAATCTTGCTGACAATCATATAGTTAAAATTTTCAGAGAATGTGAAGAAAGGATATCATCTGAATTATTGCGTGCAGTATTAAAAGTGGCTTTTGACATATCCAACACCGGACGAGAAGGAAAACAGGTGGGCACAGCGTTTATAGTAGGCGATGTTGAAGAAGTTATGATGCGTTCACATCAAATGATCCTGAATCCATACACAGGGCAGAGTGAAGAAGATAGAGATGTTCTGGATAAGATGAACTGGGAATCCATTAAAGAATTCGCCCAACTTGACGGTGTTTTTGTTATATCGGAAGACGGAAAGGTGGAGGCTGCAGGCAGATACCTGGATGTGGATGCAAGAGATATATCCGTTGAAAAAGGTCTTGGTGGACGCCACGTATCAGCTGCAGCAATTACAAGAGATACAGTATCTATCGCCATAACAGTATCAGAATCAGGCGGTGTGATCCACATATATATGGATGGGAAAGAGTTGTTGCATATAGAATCTGCAGAAAGAGCTATTCACATTCAATGATCTAAAAAACATGGTAACTATTCAGCCTGACTGTTTTAATGATGCAAAAAACAATATACTATGGCTTCATTCTATGTGTTAAAAAATATTCAGTAAAATATCATAAAAAACGTCTATCAATCTGAGGGGATTTGTATAGACCGCGAAGAAATACTTGCAGTTTATGAAGCTGGTCCAGAAGCAGTAGTAGAACTTGTAACTCGATTACTTGGGATAATTGAACATCAATCTCTCCAAATTGCACAACTTGAAGAGCGTGTCAGGCATTTGGAAGAAATGCTTGAAAAGAATAGTCGCAACAGTAGCAAACCACCTTCTACTGATTCTTATGCACGGAATAAACCAACCCTTAAAAGTCAAAGAAAAAAGACCAATAAGCATGTAGGTGGTCAAAACGGTCATCCTGGTACTACATTAAGAATAAATGATGATCCGGATGAAGTTATTGTTCATCCTGTTAATCAATGCGTCAATTGTGGGAGATCGTTAGCTTCTGTTCCCTCTGACTATGAAAGAAGACAGGTCTTTGACATTCCTCCTATAACTATCAATTGCATTGAACATCGTTGCGAGATTAAAACATGTCCCAAATGTTCTCATGTAAACAAAGCTCTTTTTCCAGATGGTGTAACTCAGCCGACTCAATACGGTCATCGAGTTAAGTCATTTGCAGTTTATTTGCACACTTACCAATTACTTCCTTATCAGCGTGTTACCAAGTTGTTCTCTGATATTTTGGGATGCAAGATAAGTCCTGCTACTTTGGTGAACACGGAACGTAGTTGTTTTGAGAAGCTTGGAGCTTTTGAAAATACAGTGAAACATCTCCTGAAAGAATCTCCTGTCATCAATCTGGATGAAACAGGAATGAGAATAAATGCAGTTCGTAATTGGCTTCATGTGGCAGGTACAGACAAACTGACCTATTATTTTGCACATCGTAAAAGGGGCTCAGAAGCAATGGATGCTATGGGCATATTACCAGGTTACACTGGTGTTGCAACACATGATTTTTGGAAACCGTACAACAAATATGAATGTCAACATTCATTATGTAATGCACATTTATTACGAGAGTTAACTGGAGCTTCCGAAAACAGTGATCAACAGTGGCCAAAGATAATGAGTGATCTCTTGATATGCATTAAACATCATGTTGATAATGATCTTTTAGATACTGAGCTAATTCAAAGGTTCAGTGAGGATTATGATCACATAACTTGTTTAGGAGTGAATGAAAATCCTCCTGATCCGGAATCAAATGTGCGGTCTAAAAAACGAGGACGTAAGAAGCAGACCACGGTAAAGAATTTGCTGGATAGGTTTATTGGCCATAAAGAGGATATCTTGCGATTTATGTACGACCAAAACGTTCCGTTTGATAACAATCAGGCTGAAAGAGATATCAGAATGACGAAAGTACAGCAGAAGATATCAGGTACTTTCCGCAGTGAACAGGGTGCAAAAAATTTCTGCCGTATAAGAGGATACGTGTCTACTGTTAATAAGAATTCTGAATCTGTTATCGATGCAATTAGTGCAATATTTTATGGCAATTCATTTGTTCCAAAGTTGCAGAATTGATCGTGGATGAAGAAATCAGCTTGGTGGAAGTGAGCTAGGCTGAATAGTTACAAAACATGTAAATAAAAAAGAAGTGATCGGCCAGAATGCCGATCCAATGAATTTTGTCTTTACTTTTATCTTTGTCCCTATTCTAAACTTAAAATACATGGAATATTATCAACTTGCTAACTGCTTCATCCATGACCTGGACTATTCCAGGATAGTGGTGAAAGACATAACAAAGTAATATGGATGCCATGTAGCCTTAAATGCCTTTTTTCAAACACAAAATACGAAAATAGAATAATATGACATACCGACTGTGGCTTTTTGAGTTGAGCAATTAAATAAGGATAAATAAAAAAGTAGACCGGCAGAATATACCGATCATTTACTTGATCTTACAATACCAACTACTTAAATTGGCATTTTCATTCCAACTGCATTCATGACCAGTGCAGTGGCAAGGTAAAGTGATGCAAGACCTGTGATTAGGGTTATTAATCCTGCGATTCCCAGAGGCAGTATTCCGAAGAACACGAGTGCAAGGCTGAAGAATGTGAGGTCAAGCACTACGAAGACTACGGTTATCATCTTTACACCGATCTTAAATGTAGCAACTGTAAGCAAAGTTGCTATGATACCCCATACGAGTGTGAAGAATCCCATCGATGTGGCACTTGCTGCTGCCATTGGTGCATTGAAGAGTCCGGCTGGAGCAAGGTTTATGTATGCAAAACCGAGCCACCAGAAACCAAATATTGTGAATGCTGTTGCACCAAACGTGTCACCTTTCTTAAATAACTGTATACCTGCTAATACTTCTGCCAAGCCACCAAGCATTATTGCCATTGCGATGACCATAAGTGCATCTGGTATCATTCCCATGTTTAAAAGTCCTGCGAATGTAGCTGCAAATCCCAGACCGTAAAAACCTACTGCTGCCGGGCTTCCTGCAGTTGTATCTTTAATTGTTACTTCTCCTTCCATAGTTTATCACTTCCCTAATATAATTAAGATATAAGTACTAAACAATATTAACATCGTTATAATTGTTTATTGCTGGCCTTAAAATAAAATGCCAGAAAAGTTATTTCCATCAAGTTTAATGAATATCGTAACTGCTTGCTACCTCCATCAAGTGTTACCATTTTCACCTCCAGATAAGGACTTTAAAATAGAAGTATATAGCATTTTTGATTATTACAAAAAAGGATAATATCAATCACGGTTTTATTATCAATTTAATGCTTTTTAAAAGCTTTAAAAATATTATAGAGACACAATAAGCACTATTTACGGTTAAAACACTAAAAAAAACCTAGTAGATGTTAATAAATTATGACAATGTGAATATATATACACAGTTGGTAGGTGTTGTGTGTGCTGTGTACAATATACACACACGCATTCCGAAAAGCTTATAAGTAGGAGAGGATTATATTTTTGCCTTCATTCAGCATAAATAAGGCACCAGACTCAACTAATTTTAAAACTCGATCAGATCTTAAAACGCAGAAGTGCAGCAATGCCGCCAAGTGCAAGTAGCTTTTGACCGGGCTCAAAGATTGTACTGAAGACAACAATTTTTCCCTGGTTGTTCTCAACGTTCCTTAAAAATGAGTCGATGCCGCCTTTTTCACGCTCTATCCTTAACATTTCATCCGCAACAAGAAGGGTTGCAATCGACCCATAATCCAGAGCCATCTTCACTTCTTCCAACCCATAGGCGACTTTACCATCAGTCGATATTTCCTTGAGCAACTCATCCATCAGACGAGATTCACGGGCTATACGCGACTCCTCCATTATCCTGTCAACTGCCCCACGCCTCAAAACTTCCTGAAAACCGGACATGCCTATTGAAGAGATATCTTCGGTAATGACTCTTGAGGCCAGTTCCGGCTCTTTTGCCAGTATGTATTTCATGAAATCCTCTTTTGTAAATCCAGGCCCTGCAACAACAATTGCCTCAGACTCCGATGCTGCGTGAATAAGCTGCCCAGTAATTTCCTGGAAAAAGACTTCCCTCAAAGTACCTTCACCCTTTCCTGATGACTGATTGATATGAGAATAGGTCTCTATACCATAATGCCGCACAAGACCAATATCCGCATCACCTTCTTCAATAGCCACTATTACAACCTTGGGACGTTTTGAACTTGCCTCTGCTTCATCAATGCGTTCAAGCTGGTCCTTTTTCCATGTTTTTGTAATAGAAATGTCAAGACCTTCTTCTACATTAAAAGTATGATAATGGCCTGCATCCATTCCATGCTCAATGAGACCGTGTACTCTCAGCCTGTTGGAGAACTTATGAAACTCAAGCTCTTCAACCCTGACACCAAGCCTCACTGTCTTTTTTTCCACTTTTTCCGGCCGAAGCTTATCAGCAACCCCATCAGCTTTCCTTTTGGTCAGAGCAAAAATGAGATCCCCTTTCTCTACAATATACTTCAGGTGCCACAAGTCATCCAATGTTTCAGGAACCAGTGTGATCTCACCTTCTCTGCCTCTTAAAAATCTTTTTTTGACCCTCATTATAATGCCCTCCGACCAGTACCATTCATCAATGCAATATTTCACAATAAGACCAGGAAACTAAAACTCTTCAGCGACCCTTGATATCAGATTCTCCGGGAGGAAGCATCTTTGCGATCTTATCAGGAGAAGCTATTTGCTTTACAAAATTGGTTTCTTTCAATTTATCAACGTATATTTTGTATATCTTTTTCGCTACATCATTCTGATTGAACTTACCCTGAACAACTTCAACGATATGTTCTCCATGCTTACTAACAGCGGACAACGGGCCGCCTATAACCCTGGTATTGCCTTTAAGCTGAAGTGCTACAGCGGCACCCACCTGTATGTCCCGGAAATAATTCCGCTCACCGCGAATAACGAACGAACCTTTCTTAAGATACTCACCGGATTCCGGTGTTTTTGACACCTGTTCAGGTTTTACCCAGTAGCAATCACCACTGAACTGACCGGATTTCCATACACTCGAATATGACACCACAAACTGTGCAGTTTCATTCAAAGTTTGCTCCGGCACATCTTCACCTTGTGTCTTGATAACTGTAATAGGAGCACCCGGAACCTGTGTATGGAACACGAGGTCCCTCTTTTCCATGTACTTCTTTACAATCTCCTCATTACTATCTGCATCCCTGCCGGCAATCACAAGGAAACCATCCGAGGACATGAACCACCTGAAACGCTCATACCAGTATTTCTTTGTGTTGACCTTCCGTCTATTGGATACTTTCTTTTCTCTTTTTTGCATTGCGAGTTTTGTATCCTCTATTGCTTTTAAGGCTCCCTCTCTTTTCCTGGTGAGCTTCTTGGCCCTATCATAGTAGACCTGGGCATTCTGCGGAACGGTCAGTTTAAGATCGATCGTGGCATTTATACCATCAAGATCAAGGACGATGTTTCCAGCTGCAGAGTCGATATTCGAGATCCATTTTGAAGCCGGCACCGTATCCTTTGCTTTTTTGAGTATGGACTTGATATCAGCCCATGAATAACCATTTGCACGAGCTTGCTTCAGAATACCTACAACCTCTTCTATTTCGACATAATAAGCATAGACCTTTTCTGCTATCTGGGTCTGCTTATCAGAATCCTTGCCGAATTTCTTGATAGCATCCTGTTGTTTCTGGAGTCTGCGTGCATAAATATCAACTTTTTCCTTTTTTACCGCAGTTACCTGCTCCTGCACGGATTCTGCAGACATTTTCCCAAAGAACGCATCAAGTGCAGCATTAAATGTGGGGAAAAACTCTTTTTCATAATCCCTGTAAATATCCAGTTCAAAAGGAAGAACATCAAATGCCTGCAATTCTCCTTTAACTTCTTTTTTGACCAGGCACGGATTCAAAGTTCCGGACAAAAGAGGAGAGAACATATCCTTTAATGCAGAAATGATAGCCTTAATGCCATCCGAACCTATATCCTTTGCAACTTCAGCCTTGTTGATACCGGACCTTGCACATACCTCTTCAGCAAGAACACCACCCAGATTAAATCTTGTGGCAATGGTCCTTACAACATCTGCATCAGATTGGGAGAATGCTGTTTCAAGATCCTCAACTCCGGCATCCACAGGGCTTATCTGAGCTTCTGGATACTGGTACACCTCACCGCTGCGTATCCTCCTTCCCTTGAAGGTCACAGGTTTCATTGGCAAAATGATCTTTCTTTCTGAATCCAGAAGAACGATGTTCCCGGGAGAAAATAGTTCAACAACAAGTATGGTATCCACACCACCACGTACAACACCAATCTCCATTATCCTGTCAAAATCATACTGTTTGACAAACGTGATACGTCCGGCCATTATGTGCTTCCTGAGCATCATAGGGAATGACTGGGGAAGCTTTGGACTGGGGCGCAGGTGCTGGCTCATATGGATACGCTTTCCTGCCTCTATTACAAGATTGTCCCTGCCTTTATTGTAAATAAAAAGGTTAATCCTTATCTCATCAGCCGCCGGCTGGTATATTTTGGCTATTTTTGCATCTACAATAGATGTCTCACCAGAGCTAAGCTCAAGTGCAAGAGTAGCCACATCAGCACTTGTCATTTCCTTCTTCATGCGGGAACTATTACGTAGATGGTGACTATAAGGTTTATGACGCATTAAATAGATTTAATAGCAAACCATGATTCTCAGCGAGGAGACACAGGCATTAGATGAATGAGAGTACAAGACGATTTTTAGTATCTGCATTCCAGAATTACTATTCCCAGGCAGAAATAAGACTGCCACCTGAGTTTACATCCCGTGAATGGGGATTTATCGAGTTTACCAGCGGTCAGGATACTTTCATGAAAAGACACCGTGCCTTTGGATCAGAGGGTGAGCTGCATGATTACCTCAGAGGCATAGGTCCTGCACATGCATACTATTCCGTGGCATACTACGAATATCCTGGTGCCCCAAAGATGAAAGAGAAGAACTGGCAAAAAGCAGATCTTATATTCGATATTGACTCAGACCACCTGCCCGGGGACATAAACTCATATGCTGACATGCTTGAAAAAGGAAAGAGAGAAACATTGAAACTCCTTGAGTTCCTCATGGGAGATTTTGGATTCAGCGAAAATGAAGTACATGCAGTGTTTTCCGGAGGAAGAGGATACCACTTCCACATCAGCGAAGAATCTGTGCTTTCACTGGGAAGTCCAGAAAGAAGAGAAATTGTTGATTATGTCAGCTCCAAGGGCCTCAACCTGGAAAGGATATTCTCCAAAAGAGAGATTACAGGGGATGCCGGGACTGAATCTGCTAAAATGGCAGTGCTTCCTTCAGAAGAAGAAGGAGGATGGGGAGGAAGGATCAACCGATACCTTATATCATATCTTTCATCCCTGGCCAAAGATGAGAATGCTATTAAGATACTGACAGGATTCAAAGGCATTGGGAAAAAGACCGCAGAGAATCTTGTAGAGATATTCCAGGATGAATCGCGAGTGATGTCACTTCGAAAAGGCAAGATGGATGCACTTGGAGGAATCAAGAAAGAAATTCTGGAAACGATTGTGAAGCAGGGGGTTTTCCAGATGGCCGCATGTGTTGATGAGCCAGTCACCGCAGACATTAAGCGTCTTATACGCCTTCCAGGTTCACTGCACGGAAAATCCGGGATGAAGGTCACAGCTCTTAAGATAGAGGAACTTGAAGAATTCGAGCCATTAAATGATGCTGTTGTATTCAGCGACAAGTCGGTAAAAATAAAAGTGATTAAACCGTTTGCTGTGCAAATGAAAGGAAAGGACCTCATGGTTGAGGAAGGCATACAGGAAGTACCTGAATATGCCGCAGTATATCTTATGTGTAGAGGTGTTGCGGAACATGGATCACACTGAACTCAAAAACGTGCTCAGGGAAGAAAGCAGTTCAGCACTTAAGTCACTGCACCCGAGCTTTTTCCCGGACGTGGAAAAGTACGTGAAGGAACTTGAAGAAGAAATACACAATGTAAACAATACACGTTCCGTTGAGTCAAAGATGCTTGACACTGAATTACAGAGTGCGATCACAGATATAGAAGTTATATTTATCCGCCGCATCAGGAAAATAATAACCAGTGCCACAACAAATGCATTTTCCAGCAAATCCCCGTCCCAGGATATGAGCAAGTTGCTTCCTGAAGAGAGAAAAGTATACGATGCTGTGCTTACAGCCATCAATACATCACGTAAGGAACTGATCGAACCAATACTCGACCCTCAGGCAATCAAAAGCAGAGTGAAGACAAGCTCAGAAAGAGATAATATCAATTCACAGGAAATGGAAGAGGTGCAAACTGACCTGCATGATGATGGCCAGCTGGTCGCTACAATTCCAAAGAATGACCGAAGCAATAAAGAGGGAATAGGCAAAAGTAATATAAATAAGGAATTCGTTGTTGTGCGAATACTGGAGGACCTGCCTACTTTCAAGGCTATGGATAATCGCAATTACACATTACATGCCGAAGACGTTATCGTGTTACCTGCCCTGAATGTAAAAGGGCTGATAAAACGTAATGTGGCACAAATTATCATATAAAAAATATCTAACTTATCAAGGTGAAGATAATGAAGATTCCAAAGAGATTCAGAACACATTGCCCTTCCTGCAAAAAGCACACAGAGCATGTCGCAGAAAGAGTAAAGAAGGGAAAAGCATCATCATTGACGCACATCGAGAGACAGAAGAAACGCCAGACTGGAATTGGAAACAGTGGTAAATTCTCAAAGGTGCCTGGTGGAGACAAACCAACAAAGAGAGTATGGCTCAGATACAGATGCTCAGAATGCAATAAAGCACATCAGAGGCCATGTTTCAGAGCAAAGAAATTCGATTTTTCGGAGTGATTTAGAATGAACCAACCAAAGAGCAGATTCTTACGCGTAAAATGCAATGATTGTGAGAACGAGCAGGTAATATTCGGCAGTGCAAGCCGCAAGGTAACATGCCTTGTATGCGGAAGAACACTGGCTGAGCCTACCGGCGGAAAGTCAACGATCACAACACACATACTCGAAGTACTCGAGTAAAAAAAAGTGATTTATAATGGATGAGAACATTTGGCCCGAAAGCGGGGATTTTGTAGTTTGCGCAGTAACAAACGTTACGGATTTTGGTGCATACACTTCCCTTGAAGAATTCGGTGGAAAGGAAGGATTTATCCACATATCGGAGATCAAGGCCGGATGGGTCAAATATGTAAGAGACTACGTACGTGAAGGACAGAAAATAGTATGTAAAGTACTTAATGTAGATTCTTCACGCCGTCACATAGACCTATCCCTAAAGGATGTCAACGAGCATCAGAAGCGTGCAAAGATACAGGACTGGAAGAACGAGCAGAAGGCATTCAAATGGCTTCAGTTCGTTGCAGAAGAGACTGGTACCAGTGAAGATGAGATGGATACATTAAAGCTCAAATTACTGGAAAGCTTTGGCAGCCTTTACTCCGTATTTGAAGAAGTAGCCATCAATGCAGAGGATGCTTTTAACGAAGTAAAGATGGAGAAGAAGCTTGTTACAAGCATTGTCACTGTCGCTCAGAATAACATCAAATTGCCTTTTGTAGACATTGCAGGATTTGTAGACCTCAATTGCTATCTCCCTGATGGAATCGAAATCATTAAGCAAGCACTAGATGCTGGAAATGAGAACGATGAAGAAGAAGTCAGAGTTGAGATCAGTTATACAGGTGCTCCAAGATATCGCATAAAAGTGATAGCTCCTGACTATAAGAAAGCAGAAGCAGTATTGAAGAAGTCTGCAACAGCAGCCATCAGCACTATTGAAAAGCTTGGTGGAAAAGGCGAATTCCACAGACACAATAATACTGTAAAGGCGTGAGATACCTTTGGGACAAAAAATCTTCAGATGTCAGAAATGTGGCAGATATACCCTTGAAACTATTTGCCCTACATGTGGTTTGAAAGCTGTTAGGCCACAACCTGCAAGATTTTCCCCAAAAGATCCTTATGGCAAATATCGTAGATTAGCGAGAAAAGAGGGAGATCTATGCAGGAAATTGAAGTAATTCGTATCAAAGAAGACGTTCAGCTAAATAATCCGGTATTTATCGTAGGACTTCCCGGAGTCGGCCATGTTGGTAAACTTGTTGCGGAGCACCTGGTAGAAGAACTCAACGCAGAAAAGATACTGGAAATCTATTCCCAGCATTTTCCACCTCAGGTTCTTGTTGATGAGAACAGTGAGACCCACTTGGTCAATAATGAGATGTATGTATGCAAAACAGAAAAGCATGACATTCTTGCACTTATAGGGGATCACCAGAGTTCTTCCACAGAAGGACATTACAAGCTCTGTACACTTTACCTTGACATTGCCCGTGAGTTCGGAGTACAGAGAATATACACACTTGGAGGATTCCCCACCGGACAACTGACCTATTCTGAGGAGGTACTCGGTGCAGTAAACAACCCGGAAATGATCGAAGAACTCAAGGAGTACGGAGTGAATTTCAAGGAAAACGAGCCGGGTGGAGGAATTGTTGGTGCTTCCGGACTTTTGCTTGGCATGAGCAAATTAGAAAAGATAGATGCAGCATGCCTTATGGGGCTCACTTCCGGTTATCTTGTTGATCCGAAAAGTGCACAGTCACTACTAAAGGTCATCTGCAAGATATTCGAGCTCAACATTGACGTGGGACCTCTTGAAGAGCGTGCCAAGGAAATGGAAAAGATCGTTGCAAGGCTTAAGGAAGTAGAACAGCAACAGAAAGGAATGCCGGAAATGAGTACTGTCAATGATGAGGACCTCAGATATATTGGCTAAAATAAAATGTTAATTAATGCTGACCTTCACCTTCATTCCAAATATTCGATGGCTTGTTCGAATAAAATGGAACTGCCAGTAATGGCGGAAGAAGCGGCGAAAAAAGGTGTAGACTTGGTTGCAACCGGGGACTGCACACATCCCGAATGGTTAAAAGAAATCAAAAAAGCAGCAATTGATGATGAGACTATAACCATCGGAAAAACTAATTTTATAATCACTACTGAAGTGGAAGACAACAGTCGTGTACACCATTTACTAATTTTACCATCTATATCAAAAGCTGAAGAGCTTGCCGAGCGATTAAGCAAACACTGCAACCTTATGGCTGACGGAAGACCCACGGTCAGGCTAAATGGACACGATATTGCCGAGATAGCAAAGGACATAAATGCAATGATAGGTCCCTGCCATGCATTCACACCATGGACCGCATTGTATGCTTACCACGATTCACTCGAAAGCTGCTATGGCGATATGACAGACTACATTTCATTTCTTGAACTTGGCTTGAGTGCAGACAGCGACTATGCGGACAAAATAGAAGAGCTTCACAGGCTGACTTTCCTTTCAAACTCAGATGCACACTCCCCCTGGTCCAACAAACTTGCACGGGAATTCAACCAGATCAATGTCCCTGAAGTTTCCTTTGAAGGACTGCAAAAAGCGATAATGAGAGAAGATGGATATGGAGTGACTTATAATGCAGGATTCTACCCCCAGGAAGGAAAGTACAATGAATCCGCATGCATCAAATGCTTTACACATTACAGCTTTGAAGAATGTCTGGCAAGCAACTGGAAATGCACCAAATGCAATGGTCTGGTCAAAAAAGGTGTTAAAGACAGGGTAAATGAGCTTGCGAATTTCGATGAACCAAAGCATCCACCACACAGACCACCTTATGTACACCTGATGCCCCTTTCGGAGATAATAATGACAGCCATTGGACATGCAAGCATAAACACCAAAGGAGTGCAGACTGCCTGGAACGGACTGATGGAAAGATATGATAATGAATTGAATGTTCTCCTGAAAGCAGAGGTCAGCGAAATGGATTTTCTGGATAAACGTGTGGCAAATGCAATACTTGCCTTCAGAGAAAAGAAACTGATAATCCACCCCGGTGGCGGTGGCCAGTACGGCCATATAGAAATTCCACAGAACATAAAGGAGGAAGAGCCTGCCACCCAAAAGAAGAATCAGAGTTCCCTCTTTGACTTCTAAACATTACCTCGTTACCTTTTTAAGAGATTAAGACCTTCAAGCTCAAAGTGCCATGTGCCGAGGTGGCAGAGCGGACTAATCCGTCAGCAATAGCTGCGGAGTCCATACGCGACCGGCTCGAGACCGGTTTCTCCGGGAGGAGTGCTTGGGTTCAAATCCCAACCTCGGCGTAAAAAATACAGTTCTACGCCTAATACTTTCACTAAGCATACCTTTGAAATATATGCGAAAATGAGGAAGTATTGAGTATGGGACTATATAATTATAAAAAGGATATTGCAGCTGCTGAAAAGAGAATAATTGAAGCAACTTACTCACAGAAAAACAAGGATACTATTTTTTCATTCGTGAACGTATTATACGCTGAAGGCCTGTCTGATGCAAGAATTCTCGTAACTATTCAGCCTACCACAATTAGCCTATTGATACTGATTTAATCAAAACGGAGATGTTTGCTCACTAACAACCTAAGAATCAAAAAAGCAATCAATGGCAACAATCAAAATTAATGATCCTAATAAAATGTAGGTCTCAACTTTTTGTCAAGATTGCTATTGATAGTGTTTTTATCAGGCTGAATAGTTACGACTTTTATTGCCGCCTGAATATTGAGGATTTCTACAAAGTCAAAATGGATTCCAGATCATATATTTGCAGATAATGATTAAACAGATCTTCACCCCATTTTAATGATCTTGGGCTATAACTGCAAATCGGTTTAAGATCATAAACTCCACCCTCATCTGGCAGGCTTAGTGACATAAAGGCATCAGTATTAATAAATAAAAACGGTTTACTGTTTTCTTTGACTAAAAAAAGACGTGAATTCTTTCCGTCGATCAAGGCATCAAATTCCTCTTTATAATTCTTTTTATAGAAATCAAAAACCTGCTCGCCAACTATTAAAGTGATTTCCCTCCCATTTTGTGCATGTTTTGCGAAAATAGATGGATAAGTAGGGTGAACAAACATCAGTACCGAATTTATAACTTTTGATTTATTTAGACAATCTATGCATTCCTCACATGGCTCAAAAGGACTTATTGGATTTGATTGAAGTATACTACATTCACAAATTTCGCCAATGTTATAAAGTAACTCTTCCGGAATTAAGCTTAAATCATGTTTCATCCAGTATTGTGTATCAGTATCAAATAGAGAGCATATATCGCACAAATATTTTAACTTTGCAACAACTAATGTACCTATCTTTGATAAAACGTAATGTTTGTCGGCTTGCTGATCTATAAGCCCGGCTTTTTTCATTATTTTAATTTGCGGTAAAATTGAAGTTGAAGTTACAGCCATAACTCTCTTTATTTCATCAATATCTTTTTCCCCTTCATTAAGAAGTAAAAGCAAATCTCTTCTTCTTTTCGAAAAGCATACTACCTCATACAAAATTAAATGCAATTAACCACTCCTATCTTCTAGTACTACACTATTGTTTTGAAATCTGGATTTTTTAGGTTTTGTAGAAATCCTCTGAATTATGGGGCAAACAATAATACATAATTAATAAAAATGTACTGATTATTACTGACATAATTTGTCAACTTGAATCAACAAATGCTAATTTCAATAGGTTTTCTACAGAGCCACCTTTTTTATGTCATTCTTATAGAATAAATTACTTTTTGTTTGTATTTTCACTTCATATTATCTTTTAACTTCGTTTTATATTGTAACATGTTTTTTTATTTTTGCAGTCAAACAAAAATTAATATCTACTTCAAAAAAATAATTAGATATGTATATATATTTGTGGCTATGTATTGTTTATTTGATTATACATTGCTAAATAATAAAGAAGTGATAAAATGAATGGTTTGTTTAGTTGTAATAACAAATTGAAAGAAGAGATAATTAACGTAGCTAATGCTGTTAAAAATGGAAGTATTAGCTCCAGAGTAAGTAGCAAGTTCACAGGAACAAATAAAGAAGTTGTAACTGCTATAAATGCGATGTTGGATCATATTTTTGCAGATACAGAAAATGAGTTAAAAGGTTCTGTGATAAACACAGAATTACTCAACCTAACACAAAAGATAATAGATGGCAAACTTGATAGCCGTGTAAATCCTGAAAATTTCACAGGTGATGATCAAGAACTTGTTCAGAAAATCAATGAACTACTTGATGCTGTCGTTACCCCGCTCAATGTAACTGTACAATTCGTTGATGATGTAGCACATGGAAGGAATTTAGAAAAAATAACTGATGACTATAACGGGGAATTTAGTAAAGTAAAAATAAATATTAATCAATGTATTGATGTTGTGCATGATTTATTAGATGAAACTGCCAAACTAACTTCTGCAGCCATAAATGGGAAACTTGATAGTCGCAGTGATACATCTAAATTTGAAGGAGGTTGGAGTCAGATAACCGGCGGCATCAACAATACACTTGATGCAGTTATAGGACCTTTAAATGTCGCTGCCGAATACATTGATCGCATCTCCAAAGGTGATGTTCCTGAAAAGATAAATGATGAATACAAGGGTGATTTCAACGAGATCAAGAACAACCTGAATCAATGTATTGATGCAGTAAATTCGCTTGTTGATGATTCTTTATCACTCGCCCAAGCTGGTATAGATGGGAAACTTGACACAAGAGCAGATGCCAATAAGCATGCTGGTGATTTCAGAAGGATAGTTGAAGGCGTTAATGGTTGTCTTGATGCAGTTATAGGACCTTTAAATGTCGCTGCCGAATACATTGATCGCATCTCCAAAGGTGATGTTCCTGAAAAGATAAATGATGAATACAAGGGTGATTTCAACGAAATCAAGAACAACCTGAATCAATGTATTGATGCAGTAAATTCGCTTGTTGATGATTCTTTATCACTCGCCCAAGCTGGTATAGATGGGAAACTTGACACAAGAGCAGATGCCAATAAGCATGCTGGTGATTTCAGAAGGATAGTTGAAGGCGTTAATGGTTGTCTTGATGCAGTTATAGGACCTTTAAATGTCGCTGCCGAATACATTGATCGCATCTCCAAAGGTGATGTTCCTGAAAAGATAAATGATGAATACAAGGGTGATTTCAACGAAATCAAGAACAACCTGAATCAATGTATTGATGCAGTAAATTCGCTTGTTGATGATTCTTTATCACTCGCCCAAGCTGGTATAGATGGGAAACTTGACACAAGAGCAGATGCCAATAAGCATGCTGGTGATTTCAGAAGGATAGTTGAAGGCGTTAATGGTTGTCTTGATGCAGTTATAGGACCTTTAAATGTCGCTGCCGAATACATTGATCGCATCTCCAAAGGTGATGTTCCTGAAAAGATAAATGATGAATACAAGGGTGATTTCAACGAAATCAAGAACAACCTGAATCAATGTATTGATGCAGTAAATTCGCTTGTTGATGATTCTTTATCACTCGCCCAAGCTGGTATAGATGGGAAACTTGACACAAGAGCAGATGCCAATAAGCATGCTGGTGATTTCAGAAGGATAGTTGAAGGCGTTAATGGTTGTCTTGATGCAGTTATAGGACCTTTAAATGTCGCTGCCGAATACATTGATCGCATCTCCAAAGGTGATGTTCCTGAAAAGATAAATGATGAATACAAGGGTGATTTCAACGAAATCAAGAACAACCTGAATCAATGTATTGATGCAGTAAATTCGCTTGTTGATGATTCTTTATCACTCGCCCAAGCTGGTATAGATGGGAAACTTGACACAAGAGCAGATGCCAATAAGCATGCTGGTGATTTCAGAAGGATAGTTGAAGGCATTAATGGTTGTCTTGATGCTATTGTAACACCTATTGAAGAAGCATCAAGAATAATTGAAGCTTATGCTTCAGGACATCTTGATACCAGAGTTAACTTTGAAACACGTGGTGATTTTAAGAAACTTTCAAATGTTCTTGATAATTTTGGTCAAGAACTACAGGCAATGATTGCCGATTCAAATGCAGTACTTTCCTCCCTCTCTAACAACGACTTAACTCGTCATGTGGAGATTGAAGGTGTTGGTGAGTTCAAAGAGCTTACTGATGGTATAGAGAACTGTCGCTATTCTTTGAATGAAATCGTTTCAATTGTTCGCAATGATGCAGATAATATTGCTGCGACTGCAGAGGAGATGTCAGTTTCATCTGAAGAAATAACATCATCGGCTGACCAGATAACTACTACTATAAATGAGATCGCTAAAGGTGCCCAGATGCAATCTTCCAAGACGGAAGAGGTTTCAAAAGCAATGATTGATATGACACTGTCGGTCCAGGAAGTTGCAACCAATTCACAAAAAACTGCAGAAAACGCAATCAATTCCAATGATGTTGTTCGAGACTTGAGTGATGTTACTCAGGATCTTACGCTTAAAATGGATAATATAAAAAATGCAGCTGGTGATTCTGCTCAACATATTAATGACTTGGCTGAAAAATCTAGTCAGATTGGTGAAATTGTGAATCTGATTACAAACATTGCAGACCAGACCAACCTTCTTGCACTGAATGCAGCAATTGAAGCTGCCCGTGCAGGTGAACACGGACGTGGATTTGCAGTCGTTGCAGATGAGGTGAGAAAGCTTGCAGAGGATTCTGGCAATGCTGCTAAACAGATTGCTGGACTCATACATACAATGCAGGCAGGCACGAATAACGCAGTTACCTCCATGGATCAAGCTACAGGAGATGTTGCAATTGGTGCTAAATCCTTGGAAGAAGCAGTCGATTCAATCAATAAAGTTGTAGAAGCTAATAGTGAGGTTGTGAAAATGGTCCAGGATATTGCTGCGGCAGCTGAAGAGCAGTCAGCTTCCATTGAAGAGGTTACTTCATCTGTCGAAGAAGTATCTTCAATCTCCGAGCAATCGGCAGCAGGAACTCAGGAGGCTTCAGCAACAGTGGAAGAACAGACCGCAGCAATGCAGGAGCTTGCAACGTCTTCGCAAGAATTATCGCGTGTTGCAGCCGATATGCAATCTGTAGTTGTTAAATTCAAACTTGATCAAGAAGGAGGAAATGACATAAAAAGAAAGCAGGGTAATGAAAACGAGGATGTTTATTTCGGTGATTTGAATAAATTACTTGTATAATTGAATGAGGTTTCTAAATGTCAGAATCAACAATAAATGGCGGCAGCTCTACAGGAGAGCTGCTTCAACTTGTTATTTGTCAACTTTCAAAAGAAGAATATGGTATACCTATATCAAATGTCAAGGAAATTATTCGAATACCAAATATTATCAAAATCCCTCGGGCACCTGATTATGTAGAAGGTATCATAAATCTCCGAAGTAATGTACTTCCGGTAATTAATCTTGCAACCAGATTCAATCTTTCACATGAAGAAATCAATAATCAATCTCGTGTAGTAGTTGTAGAAATTGGAGATATCGTCACCGGGATAGTAGTAGATGCTGTGACTGAAGTGTTGAGGATTTCTACTGCGAACATCGAACCTGCACCGGAAATAATCACATCAATGATTAGTGAAAAATACATAGATGGTGTTGGCAAACTCGATGAAAGATTGTTAATATTGCTTGACATTAATAAAGTATTCACTGAAGAACAAAAAGTACAAATTAGTCATTTAGAAAATGCGGGATCAGTTCCTGCATAATCTTATTTTTTGTGACGATGTCGAAGACTTATCAAAATCAACATGTGTAGATTGAAACTGAGATTAGATTTCAATGTTGAATAACGCATCCCATAGTATATTTCATTGAATTAGTATCCGATATTGAAGATTTCTACAGAGCCTTTTTTTTAGTATTTAAACTTGGTATGACATCGAAATTGTTCAAAAAATCATTTGCTATTTACATATTTACTTATTCAAAATGAGTTGATAAATATGCTACAAAGAAATTACCCGATTTGTGGTGAAGTTGGGAATCATGTTGCATTGGGGAGTATTAGTCACAATACCACCGATCATCAGTGTGCTAAAATAAGAAGGGAAGAGTATGAGCTAACGACAATACAATGTATGCGTATTTTACTTGAGTCCACGAACATAGATGCAATTTTCCCCGAGCTTCTGGAGATAATGCATCATGCTATGGGGAATAGCAGGTCGTATATTTTTCAAAACGAAGAAGACAATAGATTGGGTATTTGCATGTCACAGATATGTGAAGTCGTTACTGAAGGAATCATGCCGCAAATAGATAACCCTGTTCTGAAACATCTACCTTATAGTCACGGATTGACAACACTTCTTCCTACTTTACAGTCAAGACAGCATTATGCACATGCTACATCGGAGCTCGATGATCAAGATAGAATGATTTTGGCAGAGCAGAGTATTCTTTCGACCATGATCCTGCCAATTTTCTGTGGGTCATCTCTTTGGGGTTTTATAGGGTTTGATGATTGTGTAGAAGTTCGGCAATGGTTTAAGAAGGATATCGATCTTCTCAGGGTTGTAGCTGATGCTATTGGTGAAACAATTCTTCGCCAGCAGATGGTAAAGATGCTGAAAGAGAAAGATGATCGATTTAAAGCATTCAATATTGCATTTTCGAACGGAATTGTTATTCACGACAAGGGAATTATTGTGGACTGCAATCAAGCTCTTTCCAAAATATCGGGGTATACGATTGAAGAATTAATCGGAATGGATGTAATGTTGCTGATAGCAGAAGAGTACCGTAATATAGTAATACAAAACATACGCTCCGGTTATGAAAAATCTTATAAAGTAAATGGACTTCACAAAAATGGCACAGAACATCCACTCATAGTAGGAGCAAAACAGATGACATACATGGGAAATAAAGTAAGGGTTGCAGAATTCAGAGACATTTCCACGCAGGATAGTTTAGAGAAAGCGCTTCGCGAAGCACGCGCTGATTTCAAGCAGATATTCAATGCTACTGCGCCATTGTGCATGTGTGACAAAGATTACAACATACTTATGGTTAACGACATATTTTGTGATTACATCCACATGGAAATGGAAAATTTGATAGGCAAGAAGTGCTACGACATATGTAAGGGGCCTTTCTGCCGTACACCCAACTGCCCTATGGCTCTGGTTATCAAAGGCAAGCCGCAGTACAAATATGAATATACGATAGATAAAAAATTGGATGATGGATTAGAAATCTCCTGCATAGTGAATTCCGTTCCTTACACGAGTCACTCCGGTGAAATTATTGGACTTATATGGAATTTGACCAACATCACCGAGCGCAGGGAGGCTGAAATGGCTATTGTTCAAGCCAAAATCTTTGTTGATGAAGCAATTCGCACTAAATCAGAGTTCTTAGCAAATATGAGCCATGAACTGCATACTCCTCTTACAGCCGTAATCGGTTTTTCAGATTTATTGAGCATGGAGATGTCCGACGGATTGAGCGAAAAGCAGCTTGAATTTGTCAACTACATCAACAAAAGTGGCAACCAGCTTTGCAAACTGATTGATGATCTTTTGGATATATCACAAGTTGAAGCCGGCAAAATGGAACTTGACTGTGAAGAATTGCTCATTCTGGAAATATTTGATGAAATCCAAACATTGATGTTTCCACGGGCAATCGAGAAAAACATTAATCTTAATATAAAGATACATGATGGGGTAATATTTGCTGATAGGTCAAAGTTCAAACAAATCATGTGTAAATTACTCAGCAATGCCATAAAGTTTACTCCCGATAATGGCAATGTCTCAGTTGTTACCGAACAGATTGGTAATGTTTTTCAAGTATCAGTTTCAGATACAGGAATTGGAATTCCTAAAAATAAACAAGAAGAGATATTTACTCTTTTTAAACAGCTTGATGCATCGAATAAAAGAAAATACAGGGGTATAGGTGTGGGAATCACACTTGCAAATGAATTTGTGAAAATGCACGGTGGAAAGATTAAGGTGGAAAGTGAAGAAGGAAAAGGAAGTACTTTTACATTTAGTATTCCGAATCAAAAATGTGATGAATGAGTGAATTATAAAAAACGGTATATAATAATGGGGATCATGATACATGTGTTGATTATTGAAGACAGTCTAAACAAGCACACACGTATAATCTTAACAAAAGCTTCCAAGAAAGGAGTGTTATTTTATTCTATAACGACAGGTTTTTGCTCGATTGATGTCGATTTAATTAGGTTTTCTACAGAGCCGATATATTATGTTTATTTATAGGAGATGAAATCATGGCTTTTACTTACTTTTTCAGGGATATGCAAACACTAGAAATGGTAAAAGATTATGTAATTCCAGAACTCAGGAGCAGAAGATACATACATATATGGGATGCAGGCTGTGCCATGGGTCCGGAGCCCTATTCCCTGGCAATCATATTGAGAGAGAATATGGGTATAATCTTCAGAAATGTCAGGATACACGCCACAGATATAGATAATAGTAATCTTTTTGGAGATATAATTAAAAAAGGAATATATCCCAGGGAAATGGTGCAGAGAATACCCGAACCTTTATTCAACAAATATTTTTCACCGTCAGATGAACCAGATCATTTCATAATTTCAGAAGAGATCAGAAAAAGTGTGGAATTCACCAAAAATGACCTTCTGGACCTGAAACCTATAAGAACTAGCCTCAATCTTATTTTGTGTAAGAATGTTCTTTTGCATTTCAACGAAAAGGAGAGGATGGACGTTCTTAAGATGTTCTACGATTCTTTAGATGAGGGTTATTTAGCAACTGAACAAACTCAGAAGATACCAACTGAGCTTCAGGACTATTTCGAACCAGTTGTTGCTAACGCACAATTGTATCGCAAAGTTCAGTGAAGCCAGTAATTGAAAGGATGTTTAATGATGCCTGATGACCTTTCATTTAATTTGCTTCCACCTGTTAGAGGCTCTAAACACAGTTGGTTGAACATCGATCGCAAAGGGATTAGAGTGGGAAAGGTCCGGGGTAGTGTCAATAATGATGTTCTGACTATTCACTCAATAACAATATTTCCGGAGTTTGAAGGTAATCACTATGGAAGAAAAACGATAGAGGTATTCAAAAATAATTTTAACATCATCATTGCTGACAGAGTAAGACCAAAGGCCATTGGTTTCTGGGAAAAATTAGGGTTTGTGAATTGTGGTGATGGCTCTTACATATTTTCTGGAAAATGACTTTTTAGTACAATACTTTAATCCCGGTAGGTAGTATCTTTTGTATAGTGATTGAAGCCAAATTCAGTAGTTCGCTAATTTTTACTACTAAACCTCACCAATGCTCTGCGATAGTTTTATATGCGGCGAAAACGCCGCCCTATGTCATTTCTACCATCCAATTCAAGGACCAATTCTGGAGTTGAATTAAGACCAAAACAATGTATTGAAACTGTTCTAAAACCTCTTGCTGATCATATCAACATCAAGATCAATGGTTCACTTGACCGTAAAGACCTGTTTTACACTGCCATATGCATGGCAGTGGATAATAGTTCAGTTCATTCCGCATCAAAACACTACCAAGAGATTCCTTGTGAAACATCTTTAAGACATCATCTTAAAAAAATAAATCTTGAAGAGCTTATCCGGGTAAATGAAAGTATCCTACTTCAAGGTCCAATAAGTAATCTGAGACCTGAGAAAAAGTATGAATTCGCTATTGATTTTACCAATGATCCTTATTACGGAACAATAGACTCGTCCAATGAAAACTATGTGATACGCAGTCAGGCCAAAAAGTCAACAAACTCTTTTTATTCGTATGTTTCCCTGTCTATCATAAACAAGAACGAAAGATACACTATCGCTATCCTTCCTGTTGAAAAGAACAAAACAAAAGTCGATTATCTCACCTATTTCACAGATATAATCAGGTATCTAAACTTCAACATCAAAGTCCTTTGTTTAGATAGAGAGTTCTATTCAGTTGATGTGTTTGAATTCTTACAGAACAACGAAATTCCTCATATCACACCTGTAGTACGAAAGGGAAAAGAGATCAAGCAATTACTGATCGGGAGAAAGGCGAGATATGCTGAATATGTTATGAAGAATGCTCAGAAGAAAAAAGTTCGGTTAGATATTGTTATTGACGTCAAGTATCTGAAAGGTAAAAGAGGCAAAAATAGATGTGAGGACCTTGGTTTTGTAGTTTATGGTATTAAGTGGGATCCCAGAAAGGTTAGCACAGTCTACAGAAGACGGTTTGCTATCGAATCATCGTACAGGATGCGAAATATCGTAAAACCAAAAACGTCAACAAGAAACGTTACTTTCAGGTACTTCTTTGCGTTAATATCGTTCCTGCTCAGAAATGCATGGCTCTGCCTTCAGAAAAAGCATTTCACTATAGTAAAACCAGGTCCAATAACTATTGATGAGGACAAATTTAGGTTTGATAGGTTTATCCTGTTTGTTGAGGAATGGCTTAGAAGAAAGTTGAAGATTCAGTTAGTTGTGCAGTGTTTGAGGTAGAATGATTGCGATAAAAGCAATAGGGAGGGAAAACTAGCGAACTACTGAAATTGTCGAAGAAGAAAGAGCGCAGTTTTAAACATCGCCTTTTGTCTATTACTGTGGAAATTAGGCAACTTTCGGTGTGACTCTACAGGAAAATTATCACAATATGGATAACAATCTTTATCATAATAATTTGCTTTAGCCCAATCAATCACGGCACCATTTCCTTTATTATGGGAATTAAAAACTTCAGACAATCATCTTTTACCTTGCTATTTTATCCTATAACGACAAGATTTTACTGCAGGATCCAGAGATATCTCCCCGGTTAGAACCATAAAAATTAATAGAATCTTGTTGTTTTAATAAAACAGCATGATAAAAACAGAACCTATCCTGGTCAATGGTGTAAGAGTCCTAGGACCTTATGAGATAGATCAACTAAGGGATAATATCCCTCAGATGTATCTTAAAACTATCTTTGATGTCTGCTTCTGGTCTGGAATGAGATACGTGGAAGTCCAGAGGTTGCACAATCATCCTGAGTGGTGGTGGAAAATCCGCAAGACAATCCATCTTCCAGAGGAAGCCCAGAAGAAGGCCAAACGAAAACAGCTTGAAAGGTATGTGCATCCCATCCCTGGCCAGCTGGAGAATGTCCTGGACTATTTCTTCAAGAATAAAAAACCTCCTTCAAGATCTGCCTGGAATGAGAACCTTTTGAGATGGGCTGATAAATCCGGACTGAACTCGTTAGGGTTGAGTAGCAAAACCACCAGGAAAAGTATAGAGTCCTGGATGATCACTGCAGAGATTCCAATTAACGTAATCTGTCTACGTCAGGGACATGATAGTTTGACATCTATGCTTCATTACCAGGGCTTACCTTTCACGAATGGTGAGAAGGTGGAAATAAAGAGACGGTTAGCAGGGTGGAATTAAGCTTCCGATGTAACTATTCAGCCTGGCACGATTTGCCTATTGGTACTGATTTCATCGAAATAGAGATGTCTGCTCACTAACAATCTAACAATCAAAAAAGCAATCAATAGCAACAATCAAAATAAATGATCCTAATGAAATTTACGTTTCAACTTTTTGTCAAGATTGTTATTGATAGCGTTTTTATCAGGCTGAATAGTTACCTTCCGATTAGTCAAACTAATAGGAAATATTTTTCCGCACCTCTTACAGATAACACAAAAACCGAGATAGTATAAAAGGAAAATAGCACTTTTGCAGTATGTCCTTGGAAATCGCAAAAGTGTTACTAATTGCATAACTTAACAGTTCAGGACTTCCATGGCTCTATAAAATCCCTTTTCCACATCTTACACATCTATAATATGCATCATCATTATTAGGTTGCTTAATCCATTTATGGCCTAAGATTTTGCACCACACGACACTCATTTCCTTTACTTGGCAGTTTAGGTTAAAGACACGATTCCCTTAAAAAAGTATACAACCATCTGCAAATTATGACTTGGCAAAGCATGGCACTAAATAATCCAGATTACATAATTAAAGTTGTAATGGCAGCGAGTAGTGGATTTCTTTTTATCGCAATCATAATACTATTGATATATAAATGGCTCAAAAACTAACGTATATCAGGAGCTACTATGCATCACACTTCCTCTTTATGGGAATACTGAAAGTGAAGATACTTCCTTTGCCCGGTTCACTTTCAACCCATATATGCCCGCCATGTGATTCCACAAGATCCTTAACAAGTGCAAGACCAAGGCCCGTGCCCTCATATTTGCGGGAGTTTGAAGAGTCCAGTTGCTGGAATGGCTTGAAAAGTTTAGGCTGGTCCTCCTGAGTAATTCCGATGCCAGTGTCAGCTACCGAAATATTGAGCAGGTCTCCTTCCCTTTTCGCAATAATTGATACATCGTTTCTTTCATCGGAAAATTTAATAGCATTGATTACCAGATTAGAAACGATCTGCTTAAAACGAACATGATCAGCTTCGACCGATATTCCAATCGGGTTGATGTCGCAATTTAAATTTATCTGTTTTTTATCCGCCATAGGGGATACAATATTAATTACCGATCCAATAATGTCTGAAACAAATACCTTCTCATAAATGAGTTCCATTTTTCCAGATTCAACCTTTGATATGTCAAGAATATCATTAATGATCTCAAGTAGGTGTTTGCCAGAATTGGATATATGATTGAGATAGCGAACCTCTTTATCATTCATCACTCCGGCAATTCCGGATAGAAGTACACTTGAAAAACCTATAATCGAATTTAAAGGTGTTCTCAGTTCATGACTCATGTTAGCTAAAAATGCATCTTTCACCTTTGCTGTCCTCTTTAGCTCCACATTTGCGTTCCATAGTTCGCGAGCATTTTCAGCAAGCTGGACCTCTTTCATATCATTCTCAATGGAATTAGATAACAAATGGGAAACAGTGCCCATGATAGCTATATCCTCCCGACTCCAGGAACCGACATTTATGATATTGTCCAGACCAATGAAACCGCTTGTTCTTTTGCCAATTAAAAGAGGAAGTACCAATAAAGAACTGATATTCTGCATTTCAAGGATCTCTTTTTCTGCAGATGCTTCAAGAGGCATATCATCGACATTGGTGATATGTATCATTTCCCCGCTGGAAAGTTGTTGCATCCACCATGGAAAGGTATGCATTGGCAATTCCTGAAGATCGACCTTATGGGGAACTACACCATCGGCACACCATTCATGGGTGTTTGACATGTGCTTGCCATTTTCATCGTATAAAAAAATGTATGCTCGACTTGCACCACATAAATTGCCGATGCAGGAAAGAGAGATATTTATTGCCTTTTCAATATCTGATGAGGTTAAAAGCGTAGATGAGACCAAAGCAAGTGCCTTTTGGATCTCAAGACTACGATTTATCTTTTCTTCATCCCTTTTTCTCTGGGTAATATCTCTTATTATACTGATGGTAGCAGACTTGCCCGCATGTTCAATATATGAAGCATTTATATCAACAGGTACTTCATCACCATGTTTACTTATCAAAACCAGTTTATAACTGGAAGGACACGTTGTATTTTTTTCCAGACGTTTGTTGTGTCTGCTGCGCACAAGCTCCATATGGGAAGGAGCGACCAGATCAAGGTAGAACATTCCAATCACCTCGTCAGCCTTATATCCAATCATTCCTGCAAACTGAGGATTCACAATTATAACGGTCCCATCCTGAATAACCACTACACCATCATTGATGTTCTCGAGCATTGAATGATACCTTTGCTCAGAGTCACTCAATAATTTCTCCATTTTTTTCCTATCAGATATGTCCGGAATGATACCTTGATAATGAGTTATTTCGCCATCGGTATTTCGCTTCACTATCGATATATTGTTATCCATGTGATATCACCGTTATCAGATATTATCCTATATTCTTGGTTAAAATTGTCCAGTCCTTTTTCGGAATTAAGTTCAACCTCTTGTGAAACACGCTCCAGGTCACCAGGATGTATAATATCTGCATATCTCACATTCCCTGTGAGAAAATCATCCGCAGAATATCCAAACATAGAGACATTATCCAAAACAAATTCGATAGGCTACCCCTCTTCAGCTCTCCACAAAAAAAGAACAGAAGGACTATGCGATATTACCTCTTCAAATAGGCCTATATGTGAATTGATATTATTATCCATACAACTACTCCGACAGGAAATGTGTTGGGCTTAAAACCTTGTTTAGTAATGTGTGGAAAATGCACATGCTATATATATATGCGTAATAGTATATAAATAAACTACTCGGAAATGAATCATGTATTTGGAGGCCATCTGCTGAGATCATAATTTTCTTCTTTCTGATTTGGTGGTCTTATGAAGTTAAATTTAACGAAGTATTGAACTTGGAAATATGAGCAAAACAAGCCTCACTCAAAAATGCAAATAGTAGCATACTAAGTCGGATTATTTATTCAATCTACCACACTTTAGTTGGTGTTATCCTTTTTACTTCTAATGATTTCTAAGAAACAATGTTTCGCATATTCTATAAGCCATGAACAAAAAAGAATTAAATGTATTCTTAACTAGCTTAGGATACTGTACCACCAGGCACCGACAATGGTTATCGGTGTCTGTCCCCTTTTAAATCATAATTATTCCAATAAGCACAACAAGATTTCAATTTTATGTAGCTTCTTCTATTATTTCCACTTCTCACAACTTCCTTTATTATGGGATCTAGGCAAACTGCAAAAGCATAGATTGTGCTACTACAGCTTTGTAATGGGATCCACATTCCATGCACTTATCATAATGATAGGAGAATGGATCCCAATTATCAACCGTGATATACCAATATCTCAGCCTACCACATGTGGAGCATTTGCGGAGATCTCTTTCTGTTAATCTATACCCACACTTGGATTTGGGATCCAGAACTACCATACTTACATTTCCTTTATTATGGGGTTTAGTCACTCTGCATCAGTTGCAATCAATATATTAGTCAGCATATTTACTAGTCCGCCGAACTTATTTTCAGGAGGAATTGATTCCATAAGCTCATCCCTCCAATTTTGAATTTCTCTCAGTTCAGATGATGAGAGTGTCATTTTCAGTTTAATATCATCCGTTTTAATTTCTTCAAATTCCATCGTTTACACCTTCCTTTATTATGGGACAGAGGAAGCACCCACATGTTTAAAGAATTGGAAATGTAGGTGACCACCCATGTCTAGAATAAAAGAAAACCAGTGCCTTTTAATCACGATTTCCTTTAATTGGCGTAGCTGGAAACCCAGCAAAAATTAGCCATTATTATGGTGTTAATTTCAATAGGATTTCATACAAAATGATAGATGAATATCTGTAGTTTATTCAATGGGCAATAGCTAAAAGTGGCAACTTTGTAAGTAGCAATGTTTAGAATTATAGTTTCACAAAGAGCATATTGCATTATAAAGCAAATATAAACCACATATATAAACTCAGATTTTGTATGAATCTGTGGGGAATCTAAATGAGTAAACATAATTCGATAATTTGTATTGGAATATTTTTGATATTTATGCTAATGTTCGCAGGGGGTACTGCAATTGCACCACCACAGTATGTTCCTGTAGTAGAACCGCTAAGCGACATAAATCCTGTGAACACTGTGCATACGATTACAGTGAAGGATGTTGATCCGGGCAACATCGTGACGTTTGATGTACAAGGTGCAAACACAGATGGTGCTGTTAAAGTCGCCGATTCAACTAAGGTAGTCGCGTTTAGCTACACTGGAACAGCCGTTGGAGAAGATACTATTTTAGTAAGTGTAGCAGATTCAAGTGGAGCACTTATAGGTAGTACAACAGTATCCAAAACTTGGATTCCAGAAGGTGGAGATATCCCAGAGTTCCCAACAATTGCACTTCCAGTAATTGCAGTACTCGGACTGGCATTTATGTTCCAACGCAGAAGAGATTAAGTGAAGATCAAGGTTCTTTTTTTACTTTTTTTGTTAAATTCATGTTTTATCTATTATCATATTCTCATCTTTTCAATAACACAAACCTGGATAATAAAATATTTTGGATGAATGTGCTTAAAAAGGAAAAAACGTTTTTTGAAATGCTAATGGAAATGTTTCCCTAATTATGGGAATTAGGCAACAACACCTGTCACCTACAGTGCAATACCTGTCTCAATATGTGTGAACGGTAAGTGCCGCCTGATGTTGTTTATGCTTATCCTCACCACTTACTTCCTATTCTTGGCGGTTTAGGAATTTCAATTGCAAGGAAAATAGCTTCCTTTACTTGGCAAATTCGGCCTGAAGTGAAATCGCTTTTTCACAAAGTGCTAGTTACCTTTGGACTGACATGCTTAGAATGAAGCCACGACTGAGCGACGACTCATTACACGGAAAAGAAAAAGTAGTTTAGGGAAGAGACATCTTATTTCTCACCCTCATTGATCCCTCTTCTCTAAACCTGATGAGTCACTCCCTAACCCATATCAATTGTTTACACTCCTTGCATATAATCATTTCTTGTAACTATTCAGCCTGATAAAAACACTATCAATAGCAATCTTGACAAAAAGTTGAGACCTACATTTTATTAGGATCATTAATTTTGATTGTTGCCATTGATTGCTTTTTTGATTCTTAGGTTGTTAGTGAGCAAACATCTCCGTTTTGATTAAATCAGTATCAATAGGCTAATTGTGGTAGGCTGAATAGTTACCATTTATTTTTTATTGCACAGTGTTTTCATAGACAGAAAAGCCGAAATTAATATGATTTATTCCTGATTAGATAATAAAACAAGAAAAGACGTTATTAGAGGCATGTAGTATGGGGTTATTGGGGGAGTGGTACGTATTAAATACATAAATAGCTCACATGCCTCACTCTCTCACAAGTTACTCTAATATTAATAGTTTCTCATTTTAATTTATGGGAAAAAATTAAATAATGTTATGTTGTGACCACTTTTCTTGATTATGGTTTATTCACATTATTCCTTTACTTGGCGGTTTGGGAAACTCTGTCATATTATGAATTGTACTGAAATAACAAATCAAAAATAGAGTTCTTTTATTACTGCTCTTTTGGGATTCTTTGGATCAACTCGGAGGACTACTTCATCGCCTTCATGAAATTCATGATTAAAAAATACCTTCTGTGTTAATGCATTTCCTCTCAAGTACTTCACACCCTGAAATTCATACTTGTACTCAACTCTTGAACCACCACTCACGAATGCATTTGCTGAATAAATATATCCAATGACATCAACGCTTCGTGTACATAGAGCATGGAAGAAATGCCATCTCCAAATCAGAAAGATAATTGTAATAATGCTTACAGAGATTGAGCCCATTCTCCACCTCCACAGAAATTCTTGCGGTCCAAATTCTACATAATAAAAAACAATATAAAATGCCCACAAAACTATGGTTAAAGATATTGATAAACTAGAATAATAATCAATTGAGGTGATTGGGTAGTAGTTATATTTTCGTATCTTCTTTTCCATAGCAATAATATATTATATATGCCTACATTTAAATCTTTTTTATGTTCAACTTCTTCCTTTATTATGGGTTGTAGGAATTATCACACTTAATGTAATCTGTCTACGCTAGGAACATGATTGTTTGACATCAATGATGCATTACCAGGGCTTGCCTTTCACGGATGGTGAGAAGATGGAGATCCGGAGAAGATTGGCAGGGTGGAACTAATAGATAGTACAATTATGAATTTTAATCTGATCTCCATGATTTCGCAGTTTCATAGTCTGGATCTATATCAATTTCAGCATAATTGACATGTACATCAGGATTGTATGGTTCTAATATTCCACCACATTTGGGGCATTTTTCAACCCATTCCTGATCAACAATGTGACTGCAGGTAGTACAAACTCTATTCATTTTATCACCTTCTTTATTTTACCATCGTTGTATGCCCAAACAGTATCATCCCCTTTTACTCCGTCCAATTGCTCAACTTCTTGAGCTGTTTGTCTTTCAGACATACTCATATCGGGGTTATATGCATGGACATATTGTATTCTCTTTGTTTTCTTATCCTGGACTTTAAAGTATTGATCTACAAGCTCTTCTCTGCCTCTAAATCCATGACCACGCCAGCGATTAGCCATCTTGCTTAAATGAGTGTCCCAGAAGTTATCGTCCATTACTTTAAAGACAGGTTCTCCAATTACATGCTGTTTATTGCCTGTTAATGTTTTTTTGTCTTCAATTCTGCTTTGTGGGTATTTTGGATCTCTGACAGCAGCATAATAAGCTGGATTTTTTACAAGCGGAATTGTATCTTTTTTGAGTCTGGCTGTCGTTTCACTGTGAGTTGCTGCTTCCTCTAAATCAATGTCTGCCCCTATGTACTGATATCGCTGCAACATCCCCTTTCTGCGCGTATCCATTGCTCTTAGAGCATGGACCATCTCATGAGTTAGAACATCGTTTGCTTCGTGTTTATCCCGCAAAGATCTACCTGAAATCCTGATTTGACTGGTATTTGTACGCGCATCATATATGTGAAAACCTGCTGCTCCTCTTTTAGTTTCTACTCCATATGTCACTTTATCTCGTAGAATATTGTGCTCATAGGGACTGAAATTATCGGATGCATTATTCAGTTCTTTTGGCAATTTACGGTTAGGAGATACTACACTCCAATCATTACCAGGTTCTTTTTTCTTTAATGGTGTGGATTTATGGATAGTAGATGATACTTTTTGTTTCAGAGATTTTTTTGCCTTCTTTGATGGATGGGACTTTCTTTTAGGATTGTCATCAATTCCTATGATATCATATCTGTTTGGTTGTGCATACCATTTATTTAGTCCATCTTCATTATCAGGACTAAACGTATTTACAGCGGTCAAAGACAGATCCATTTCTTTAGACTTTGGTGACCTCATGGAATGCTTAAACATTACACTATCCAGTGACACATCCTTTTTAGATTTCCTTCTCCTTTTAGGCATGGAAAATGTATGTTTTTTTAATGACAGATATTTTTTATGTTGTTTAAATAGTAAGAACAATTGGATTCCTAGAGAAAGAATCAAAGGATAATATATCATCTAGGGGAGGCAAAACGAAGGCACATCGTTGTTTCAATCCCTCTAAGGTCTGATTTTAACATTGTTTTCAATCAGAACATCACTGACATTTGTATGCATTTCAATCCCTCTAAGGTCTGATTTTAACTGAGGATTACAATTATCCTATAGTGGTATCTTATTCATTTCAATCCCTCTAAGGTCTGATTTTAACAGACGAACGGAGAACACATTATTAATTTTATAAAAGTTTCAATCCCTCTAAGGTCTGATTTTAACCATTAATGACACCGCCAACCAGGAAGTTGTTAGATAGTTTCAATCCCTCTAAGGTCTGATTTTAACCATAAGACCAGGATAATCAATATCTTTGTGTTCAATCGTTTCAATCCCTCTAAGGTCTGATTTTAACCTGAACGACCTTAAGCAAATGGACCCGGGCATCCGTGGTTTCAATCCCTCTAAGGTCTGATTTTAACCCATGCAAGCAAAGAAGGGTATATTAATAATTCAATGTTTCAATCCCTCTAAGGTCTGATTTTAACATATTGCAAGCACCGCCGACGGTACACTTCACACGAATGTTTCAATCCCTCTAAGGTCTGATTTTAACATTGTGGATTAATGATGTCTACCATGCTGATGAGTAGTTTCAATCCCTCTAAGGTCTGATTTTAACGAAGCATCGTTCCACCGAGTGCCATTGCTGATTCTAGTTTCAATCCCTCTAAGGTCTGATTTTAACATGGCACTGTTGATTTTGCTGATAATACTAGAATAATGTTTCAATCCCTCTAAGGTCTGATTTTAACTGATATCCGGTTTGAAAATTATATTATAATTGATAAGTTTCAATCCCTCTAAGGTCTGATTTTAACGATATTTCAGTAGCCCCATATACAATAAATGTAGAAGTGTTTCAATCCCTCTAAGGTCTGATTTTAACATTACAGCGCGAATCTGAGCCTAGCCGGAGATTGTCGTTTCAATCCCTCTAAGGTCTGATTTTAACCTTCTGTATCTGTTTCTTCTTCCTCTTCCTGAACGGTGTTTCAATCCCTCTAAGGTCTGATTTTAACCGTTTCAAGGTGGGTGTCGGTGGCTCCAACATAACAGGGTTTCAATCCCTCTAAGGTCTGATTTTAACCCTGCTGCGGACATCTGACTATATATCCAATCGTCGGTTTCAATCCCTCTAAGGTCTGATTTTAACGGTGTCAATGTGAATGTCTGCAATGGTCCCTGTAAATGTTTCAATCCCTCTAAGGTCTGATTTTAACATATCAAGCAAGTTCTTTTTATCTGCTGCTATCTTCGTTTCAATCCCTCTAAGGTCTGATTTTAACTCAAGATGGAATGTGATCCTTTCCGTATCAAAATCGTTTCAATCCCTCTAAGGTCTGATTTTAACGAACGGCTTTGTGGTGATGTCCCTGCGCATTCCAAGTTTCAATCCCTCTAAGGTCTGATTTTAACCATTTGTATATCCCAAATAATAAGTGGTGTTGTCTTCGTTTCAATCCCTCTAAGGTCTGATTTTAACCAAGCCGATTTGTCCATATTTCAACCACCAGTTACTGTCTATTGAAAATCAACTTGCATCTATATTGATGGTGTTTTTAATAACTAACAATTAACTAGCTACTATTAAAAACCATTTACTACAACTAAATTAATCACACATATTTTCGTGGTTCGTTTATCTGTCCCTCCCTTTATATATATCCACGAATGATCTCATATTATGGTATCAATTTCTGCTGGCCGACTACCTAGTTCGTCAAAACCTAGATACATTTTATCTCTCACACGGTAAAAGAAAATGCTATCTTCATCTTCGTTGATTATCTGTTTCAGATAAGAATAGACTTTCATGTACTCTGCTTTTGTTAATTCACCTTCAAGAACACTATTCTGAACCCAGTTTAGATACTGTTTTAGAAAAGTTCGCACTTTGTTTAAACGCTCCACACCGATATCATAGACAACAATTACATACATTTCACCACCACATCACAAGTGGCTTATACACTTCATCACCAAGCACATGCTTTGATAACTTGTAAAGCTCCAGCCTAATGAGACGCTTATACGATACATTACGCTTCAAACCTTTATGCTTGATAGTAGTGCCTAATTTGTCATTGTACTCTTTTAAAAATATCTTCTTCCCTTTATCACTCAGCAGCATATCCCCAATCTCTCCTCTAAAGCAGTTGTCATCCAGCATATTTTTATTCACAAGTTTTAATATAATCCTGTCAATGATGATAGGTTTGAAGATCTCACTAACATCAAGTGCAAGTGAAAAACGACGCTCAAAAGGTTCATGTAGATATGAAATGGTTGGATTAAGCTGAGTATTGTAGATTTCAGAAAGAACTGTTGTATACATCAGGGAATTGCCAAAACTGATAAGCGTATTCATCTTATTTCCTGGCGGGCGACGTGTCCGTGTTACAATCCTGTATTCTTCAGGAAATATCTCATCCAGGGCACTGTAATATATATTGCGTATTCGTCCTTCTACATTCATCATGCCTGCTATTGAATGGGCATCTGGAAGGCGAAGAATCTCCGATTCAATCGAACTTATGTATGAATCTATGTTTTTCTGAATATCCTCTCTGCTCCTTGAATAATATTTCAAGTTTTTAAGAATATTTCCACATGCACCTTCGATGAACTTTCCTGCAAGCTGCATCCGCTTATCGTCATCAAGATACTGAGCTGCCTGTTGTATCACAAGATCACCACTAATTAGCGTCTCCCGTGGATACATGCTGCCTTCGTAGAAACCATAGTAATTGAAAAAATGTATGGGGATTCCGTTCTTTGAAAGATATGACACAACACCCGATGAAAATGATAATTTTCCGTATGCATAAATGGAATATATCTTGTTTATAGGTAAAACGCGTCTCTCGCCTTTGTTTTCAAAGTAAACTGTGTTTTCCTTTCGCTTTAAAATACCATCCTGCAGGATATAATAATCGGCTCGCATAGTGTCCATCTTCTCCATTATCTTAATGACAAAATCTTATCAATCGCCATCACCACAAAAGCAGAACTCGGAATAGGCACATTTCTGGCATATTCGTATGCGTTTAGGATGTGGCATTCTACCAGTGACTATCCTTTCAATGCCCCTGATGTCCTCTTCAATATTCTTCTCTGCATCCGATGTCAATATCACTTCTTTGGTCTGGTTCAGCAAAGGATAATTCATGACACCCTGCGCATCAATTCCTCTCCGTTTGAGGTAATAAAGGTAGTAGAGCATCTGCCGTAGATGGGCATCCTCCATCTTTTTTGTCTTTTTCACCTCATGTAATTCTATGATGCCATTACGCTGCTTCACAAAATCGATGCTGATCGTGTTGTCAATAGTAACGTCCTTTTTGTTTTTGCTGTATCTTTCTTCATGGAGCACCTTGCCGATATTGACATTTTCGTGTTCATGTTCAAGAGTGATATTGTGGGAAAAAAGCCAGAGCTTGGTGTGGCAGATGTGGTAGTAGTTGATCTTGACACCGGTTATTTTCATGGTGGGGGAAAGAGGGTGATCTGTTGTTGAATATTCATCTTTGGGTGCTTTTGTAGTATTTGGTGTGGTGGGATTGTTGTTTGTCATGAGTGCAGAGCTTTTGAGATTAATATTTAAAATTATTATAGTGAGTTTACTGAAATTTGTAAATTAAATACATAAGAAAGGCGTATTGTGTGTAATACCTTTTAATGAATCATAGTGCAAAGAAATATATCGAATTTCACCATTCGTTTCATACTTATTCTTATCATACATCCATTTCGGAATACGAATGTGGTATCCGATGCGTTCAAGGGGAACAAGTTCCTCGACTTCTTTTTGATACTCAATGGGAATGCACGTTTCTGTTGGGTAATCGGATTCTCTCGTGTAAGCAGCAATATCGTCATCAAACAGTTTACCTGTATAAAGATAACGTCTTTGAGAAATTACATCGTAGACTTTAGACTCTGCCTTCTGTAAGCCCATCTCAATCTTTGAATAATAACTATCGTCATACAATTGATTAACTAAATCCCTTAAAACCACTTCACTTGGTTCCTGACCTGCACTTTCAAGTAACGCAAGACTGAACTTTATTATGTCAATATCAGTATAAGGCCTTGGAGAATCAACTTCATAAACATACGCAGGACAGATTACGCCTTCTGGTCTATTACGATTAACACGACCAAACCTTTGAATTAGTGAATCAATTGGTGCAGCTTCGGTATGTAGCTCATCGAAATCAATGTCAAGACTTACTTCGACAACCTGGGTTGTAACTGCAATGAATGAACCATCAGGCAGATTTTCTAACTTGTTTTCTCTGATTCTTCTATGATTGAAGATGAACTGAGAATGAAAAAGAAGTACCTGATCAAGAGTTTCTTTTTCCCCAACAAACAAAGGTGATTCGTCAAGCATTTCAACAATCTTATTATAAATGGCACTACTTTTTGAAACAGTATTTGCAATAACAAGTACCTTTTTCCCGTTGTTAAATGAGGACAGGACCTGTTCAATACAATCATCTATCTTTGCATCTTCAATGTTAATGGAGAGCTTAACTCTGTTATTGTATTGCTTATCCTCTACATGAGAGAATTTTCTCCCAGTTTCGACTTCTATTGTTTCCCTTATAATATCAGGAAGTGTTGCACTGATTACACAAAACTTGCTTCTTTGTCCTGCTCTTTTCATGGCTTCTATTATCAATCCCAAAGTATAGGGATCATAAGCATGGATTTCGTCTAGGATGGTCAGGCTGTTTTGAAGTGCATCATTCCTCGTTTCCCACTGGCTTGAATGGAATAGACTGAACAGCATCTGATCAACCGTGGAAACATTGACAGGATAAAGAAAAGAGCTCATCTCTTTCATTTTATAGTTGAAGTTTATGTAATCATCATCCAGTTCTCCATGCAAAAGGAATCTGGAAGTTCCATGAACAAGAGCAACATTATCATATCCAAAAATGTTGACCATTCGCTCCCACATTTTGTTTGTTGTGGTCATGGTAGGAAGTAGATACAAAAGCCTGTGATTTTCAAGATTATTTTGTGCCCACAATAAACTTGCTTCTGTTTTGCCTGAACCAGTAGGAGCTACCAAAAATGCATCCCCTTTCAAACAACCAGATTTTTTTTGAAAATTATGCCAAATTATTTGCTTTCGAGGAAGAAAACCACTTTTACTATCTTTGTCCTGAACCCTCTTAAGCGTTGATTGCTTTAAAGGATCTTTGATATTATCAATATAGAATTTCTTATCGAGATGAACGCCAGAGCCCCACCAATCACAGTAATGCATTCCCGCTTTCAGAAATGAAAAGATATCACGGACCACACCATCATCAGGGAATAAATCTTTGAAAAGTGAAAATTGTTTATTTACTATATAATAATTCGGTTTATCGAGCTTAGGATAGAAAATTGCAGTTTTTTCTTCATTAAAGGTGGCAGAATAAGACTCACAGATGAACCCTTCTACACCAGACAAGCAGTCATCATAATACTTTGGTGGCATTTTAGCACGCCATTTAGAAAACTTATCTGGATGTAAACGAGAATGATGACTTGCTACTACCAAAGTTTCCAGTTGAAGTTTGGGGATCTCTTCATACAATGGATTATTTTTAACCTGTGATTCAATGAATGGTAAAGAATCAAGAGAATGGGAACAATTTGAATTACTGTTACCCCTGATTTTCATCTGAAAAGGTAGTGTTGCTTTCCCATGGTCATGATACGCAACGCAATAAAATAAGCCTTTAAGAAGTCGCTCTTCACTTATCTGGGCTTTTTTTGCAAGTTCTATACCATCCTCCTTTCGATGTGCTATGAATCTGTTAAAGATACAAAGACAGTCCGAAATATGTTCCTGAAGAGATTGCTGAGGGTTCAGTTTGGCAAGCACTTCATTATTTTTAAGATCAGAGTAGGAAGAAGTTATATCTGCCATCCGTAAACCCTCCTTGTTTACTAAGATGTATTTTCAAGTTCTTGAGAAATGCATAAACCTTAAACTCCGAAGGTTGTCTGACATTATTCTTAACAATAAATGTAGAAGGTAACGTTGCCAGACTATATGGTTCAAAGTATTTTTGATTAGTTATGTCAATTTTAAACCCCTCATCCTTTGGATTGAAAGGCAGGATCGTTTCCCCAAACTCACCTGAATCTACGGGGCTTAAATCTATTTTCTCAACAGACTTTATTGAGATTATTTCATCATCACGCCCTAAACTTAAGGCATATGCAGGATTCAGAAAAGAACCATAAAGCTCATCTATATGATTTTCATCATCAGATGTATAATATATCAGATATTCGGGTTTATAAAGCAGTTCACGCACAAAAATACTTGTTTCGATGTTACTGTCCTTATACTTCTTGTACTTTATAAGATCTTCAGCCTTTCCCATTCCACCAATATCAGACTTCTTGGATATGTCTACAACTGCAACTTTAAGGTCATTGCACTCCTGCCATATAGTGTCTTCAGGAAGTCCAAGTGCAGCTCCGGCAAGTCCTATCAATGTTGTACGTGGAGGAAAAGGAAATGTGCGATGGATTTTATGTGTATTCGGGTCTCTGAAAGAGTTTAGAAGTCCTCGCACATGAAGTCGGATAGCATCCACAATCTCACCCGATGTAAACGTTCTTTATATCATCTCGTATCTGGTCAAAACATTCATTGAGGTTGACAATCTTGAATGTTTCTTTGATTTCATTATCATTTCTGAAAAAACCTGGTAGATATCCAATACATTCATTTTGTATTATGCTTTTACTCGCTACAAGTGTACTGTTCAATAAGTTCACATCCACAGAACCAATATCATCGGGGTTCGTGCGCAAAGTTTCAATGAAGAGAGGTAGTTTTGAAGATTGACGTGTGTAGACTACAAACTTCGGCGACATGTCCGAAAGGAGCCTACTCTGTTTTCCACCTCCCCATAGGTATTCTATTGCTGTAATCAGTGAGTTCAGTCTTTCAACTTTTGCTTCTGCATCAATTTCGAAGCCTTCGTCCTTGTTGAGTTCCATTCCACTAAACTTTCCTATGCGATCAAGTTCGATGAGTATGTTGACTGCAAAATAATTGTGCGTGATTTCAGTTTCGAACATTGATCCGCCAGCATCGGCCTTCCCACGTGTCTGTTCACTACTTCTTGTTCCAAGATCACGGTCATTCTGGAAGGAGTACATTCCAATTGCAGAACTTACCCGCACAGGAGAGGTACGTTTTCGGGTATCACCAGTTACTGCTCTCATGAAACCAAAAAGATCATCGTCAATATAGCTTACAGGGTCACATTCTGTAAAGTCAGGACTTTTGGTTTTCGATTCACTTGTCTTCTCTTCATCACTACGAGGATCCTGTAATGGGGAAACATCGCACCCCAACTCCATAAACTTGTTCCTTATATTGCGACGAATCGACTGACCTGATATATATGGTAGTGTTGAACCATCTGGTAGTGTAATCTTTTTAAGCGTAGAAACATTATCTTCGTTAAATCCACTGTTTGCATTTCCTATACTCATTTTGAACAGATAACTGATGTTTAAGCAATTTGATTCCATCTTCATTCCTCCTTGACTTCTCCAGTCTCGTCCGGAACTTCTTCACCCTCAATTTTCTCCTCTTTCTTCAATGGAGGATTCTTAGCAAAAATAGTTATCAATGATTTATATTGCCTCCAGTTCTTTTCATTGATACTTAATAGTAACTCTTTTGGTATTCTAAGACGACCTGAATACTTCTCATTTGGCATTTTGAATTGTGCACTATTAAGATTCTCCAAGAATTCGGTCAGGTTCTTGGAATTTCTCAGTCCAAAAAGAACACCTTTATCTTTGGTAAAGTAACTATATTTTCCAATTCTGTCACCGATACTTTCACATATCTCTACTATATTCTCATCCACACGGGAACCCTCCTTTACACTTATTATCATGTATATTTTCACAAAATGATGGAGGCCTCTTACTGGCCTGCCTTTTTCAAAAGTGAATCTCTCCACCTCACTCGAGATGTCATCAAAACTGAGCATTTTTTCACAGATCTTTTCTCGATGAATCACATTAGCAATGCTGATACCACGTTTCTTTTCAACGAACAGATCACTGAATAACTGGAACAAATCTACTCCATCCTCTCCTTCAGTCACTTGATCAAAAAATAGAAACATATCTCCGAATCTTGCAAATTCAAAGTTTCTCCTGAACTGCAAACTTTGTGTCTTGACACCTAAAGTGGCATACCATCTCTTTGAAGTGAAACGCTGCCATGCATCTTTGTCCTCTCTGTCACCTAGAGATATGTAATCCTTTATTGACTGATACATGGCTATTGCAAGATACACGAAGTTCTCACTCAGATGAAAAGTAGGAATCTTCTGTTCAGTGAAGTTACAGTAAACGCTTTCATTTCCTTCTGTTGGAGCATATGATTTAATGTCATTCCAAACACTTCTGAGTTCATCGAGGCTTTCAGCATGTGGAAGAGCTACAAATAGGCGATCACCATTGATGTGATAGCGCAAGAGATCATAAACTGCAATTGACGCTGCTTCACAATATCCACACATGACAAGTTTTCCTTTATGCATGGGATTAAAATTTTTAAGTTTATTACTAGATGTAAGCCATGGATAGTTCACACCGGTCGGATTTGCTCCTTTTTTGATTGAATGACCACAGAAAGAACAGTTGTTTTTCCCTGTTTCAAAGTCCAGAGCAGTCTTTAGAGAGAGCTTAGGGACATCCATTGGCACATATGCCTTGTCGACATTACTTGCCTGCTTTGGTCCAATCTTCGCCTTCTGCTCTGTACCTTCATTAAAAGAATCCAACGCTGCTTCAAACTTCTCATTTAGGTCTGCATTCATATCTTTTATTAGCAACTTATTATTTATGGAAGGAACAACTCCCGAGATAAGAGCAGAATGAAATGGAGTGAAATTTGTCTTCTGATAAAGTTTGAACTCTCCATCAGCTTCATCGTACCAGATATCCTTGTTTTGTGTAGGCGTGATATAATTCATATTAACAAGATTATCAATTACCTGACTGATAAATTGAACAACTGTTTGCTGATCTGGACCTTCTACTGCAAATCTACGCCCTTTGACCGTAACTCCAAGATTTGTTGCTAATTTCTTATGCTTGTCAAATGCATTGAATAGTGCAACAATACCAGAGTCTAACCAATAATTTCCTGTATCCTTGAAATTGAGCTCAAATTTGCCATTGTTTTCTAAAGAACCCTCTAACGAGCCATCCACAATAAAACTATTCACTCCACCACGCCCAAACACCCGAATCCCATTGCATTCTTCTCTCCGAATCCTGCATCATAGGCAAACTTCACAAATTCTGGACTAGCTTCAAGTGTCATCGTCAGCAAACTACATCGTCTGAAACTGTTACCTATAGACACTCGTTTTGGTTTAAAGTTATTCACATCCAGTATATCAAAAAAATCGTGCTCAATCTTGTGTCCGTGATATTCCTCATATCTGGCTGTGAGGTTCGTATGGAGATTCTCATAGAATTTAGCATCCTTCGGATACAGGTCAATCTCAACAAGTTTTTCATCTTTTTTTCTCATTGTCTTCACATATAATGGTGAGAGCGTCGTGAATGTACAGGTATCTGTAAACTCAGTTTGTGGCAGTATTTCGATACTTTCAATTATGAAATTTACTTTTTTCTCTCTTCCAAGGAAAAACTCTGGTTGAAGAAGCAATCCTTCTGTGAAACTACGGATAAACTCAGAATCAGGTGAAGATATGAAAAAGTGGGCCTTTGTAAAGTTCAACCCATGTTTATCCGGTATCCAGTCTTCGATTATAAGGTTGGAAAATGTATAGAATTTAAATCCCTGATGGCTGTGCAGCTCATTTGCAAGGGTAATGTTTGCATTGGCGAGGCGCTTGTACAACATAGAAGCAAGACCGTACTGGTAATCATAATGAATTGAAACATTTGTTATTTTTTGTATGCTTACCTTACATCGCATGAATAAAACTACCACCAAATAATATTTGTACCTTCCTAAAATAATCCAAATATGAACAAATATGAGAAATATCTCTATTAAAATGCACTAAAATTATCATTTGTTTTTTAAAAACATGATAATTTACCTCCACAATTATAGATATTAGAGCTTTAAAAGCGATTACTGTTCTTATTTTGTTTATTCCTTTGGTTAAGGATGTGCTAGATTGACCTGGTTGTTCTTAGCTCATATAAGGTTCTATGAATTTTAAAATGTCAAACTGAAACTGCATATTTCTCTTGAGCAATCCTTTGAGCAAACCATTCCTGAGCTTCTTTCTTATCAGTAAACTGATAGCTACTAATAACATTCTTCCAGTTAACCTGGCCCATCTTCCATAAACGAATATTACTTGCCTTTGTTTTCTCAAATTTTTCCTGCCGAAACTCTTCGAGATATTCCTGGACTTGTGGATTATATGTGGATTCCGGTTTTTTGCTTGTCTTCCTCTGCCTATCCAGAACTTCAAGCTCAGCAAGCTTTGATCTGAGCTCAGATAATTCCTGCTCCCTCTGGGAAATAGTAAGCTGTACATATTCTAGCGGAGATACATCTTTCAGTACCTGCTGGATTCCTGCTTCCAAAACTTCCGAGAAGCTTTTGTTATGGAGTGATTGAGTTGATTCAAATGATGATTTTAAATAAGGATCAATAGAAGTTGTAGTTTTGATTTTCATATAATGCCACCTCCTACATTTCGTGTCGATTTTCAAATTGATTAATACCCGGAAAAAACCGAGAGCCGCATACGTACGTATGGGTACGTACGCATGCCAAGGCAACAGAGCCCCGGCTCAGTTACCTCTTAGGCTACACCGCAGCATAGCGATACGTGTTAGAGGTCCGGAGATTTTTGGCGTACGTATGGGTACGTATTCGTATTCAAATTCTCGAAAATCACACTCCTATCTTAGTTGAAGCATTCCAGTGGAAACCTAGGAGATCTTTCTGGAAATAATCATAAAAAATATCCAAGACTATCATGCTGTCACTTCCTGGACTATAGGCAGATATGACTCAATCACATTGGCCCTTATCTTCGACCAGTTTATACAGCCCTTTGGCATCTTGAAGCCCACAACTGGCTTAACAGGCCTTACGTTCTGGAAGATCCAGCCATATACACGCATATCCTTCTCAAAAAAGAATGGACTTAGATAGTGACACTCTGAATATGCAGCAAACTTCTCCGGGTTCTTAAAAGGAATCGTTCCGGATATATCCACCACACACAGAATCTTTCCATGGGGAAGTGTGGAGATCTTCCTTCCCAGGACTTCTTCGAAGTATTTGCGATCCTTCCTTCGAACATTTCCCCGGGTTGCATAGATTGCCACTGGTCCTCTATAGTAGCAGTTTGTGGACCGGATATCCAATACCTTAATTCCCATGGCAATAAGGGAAGCCCATGGTTGACGTACTGCAAGGACCTTCATGACTTCCTCCGGAGCATCCAAAGGACATTCTACCATGTTTCCAGGGATTTTATCGGTAAGGCCACAGTACCAGCTGATACGAGGACCTCTTACGGTGTCAATATCTTCAGGTAGAAGATGTTTGCATTTTACTTTCCTGCAGAGACCTGTTGCAGGATGTGATCCTTTTAGCGGTCCTGTCATTGCATCACCCCCTTGATCTCTTCTCTTCGTTTGATATCCTGGCATCTGCAGATGTAGTGACCACAGGTAGAACAGGCTTGAATGTGACTCTTAAATCCTCGATGCTTGACCCTTCTGATCTTCCTACGGTGAGCTTTAGCAGCTTGGTGTAAAGATTGGTCTTCTTTAACGTTCATCCCAATGTCTGCAGGATTTAGTATGTCAGACATTAGTAACACCACACATCATATGCTAAGTATTCTGCCCGCTCTTCGCAATAAGAAGAATAACAACGAGAGCAAAGCAGACCCTCGTCAGTCATACGTGCGTTCTTTGTAGTGAAGCCACAACGAGCACAGATAGGAATATTAGGAGCTGCCATCAGTACACCACCTCATAAAGGTCTAGTATTTTGGTCAGTGTTCCTCTGGCCATCTTCAACTGGCTACACACATGTCCTAAAGACTTGCTTTCAAGGTACAGATCCACAGCCTCCTCTCTGCGCTTAACAGGTATATTTTTGAGTGGTTCTGCAGGTTTTCTTTTTGTGATCTTCTGGAACCTTTTCCAGTTGATCATCTCTTGTTGAGTAAGCTCGAAGCCAGACATCAGTACACCGCCTCGTCTGCTTCTTTATCCTGGCTATTATCTGGATCCTTGAAATTCTCACGTGAATAGATCTCTATGAATCTCTGCCAGCAGCACATTACTCATCACCTCCCTCAGAGTGTTCTGGAGCAAGATATGTGCTGTAGTGTTCTATGTACCTGGCACGTGTGGCCTTCCATCCTGCCAGCAATGCAAATAATAGGAGCAGCAGCATGAATCCTGTGTAGATCTGCATGGCCATACCAAAGGGAAAATAGAACACATATCCTATTGCGAGAACTGATCCGGAAACAGCACCAATCAAAAAATGATAAGCTTCACGATAGTTAACAATCTCAGAAGTGAGTGGCCCATCTTTTGGCTTTGGTGCATCCTTGATCTCCTGCAGCTTCTCTGCAGGTATGCCTGTAAGCTTGCTTACAATGCGTGCTTCCATTGTGATTACAGGAGTAAGATCAGGGAAGATCTCAGCACAATCAGGACAGGGTTGATCAGAGGTCATTCAGATCACTCCTAGTGATTGAAATACAACTGCACCAAATGTCCAAAAGTACAAAATAGATAAAATAATTATCCCACCACGGACAGCAGCCTTTGAATAGCCATATAATTCTGCTTTCCACCCGGGAACAATCTCCAGCCAGGAAACATGTACACAGTCATCATCTGTGCGAAGGTTGGCGTTGGATATCTGGTCAGGATGTAAACCTGGGATAATATTAGAACCAGTCTCATTGTCTGGGTCTGCAATTACCCAGCGAACACGCACGTCAGGAGTGAGTTTCATTTACTCTCCCTCCTGAAACTCTGCCAATACCCGAGGGATGTAATCAAGGCCGAGTTTTGCAAGTTCTGTTCTTTTGAAATCCTCGACCTCTCCACGAGTAATCAGAGGAGGTATAAGAGCGGACCCCGTGGTGATTGTGGTACGAGTGGGGGTTATTAAAGAAGGGTCCGCCGTTTCATTGTGAAGTACTGCATCTAAGCGAGATTGAAGGATAGAAAAGTATGCATTCAGGTTTACAGCCTGCAGATTGATTTCTGCAATTGTAGCTGTAAACTCATCATCTGATGAGAGGATGTATGAAGGACAGCGTCCGTTCTTAGAAATGGGATGAGACTGCTGTTGAGCAGAGTTAGAACTGTCGCTGATAATTTTGTGATTCAATGAGATCACCCTTTAGAGTCCTGCGACTTCTTTGACTGTACGGGCTATTCTCATGTGAAGGGGGGCACCAAAGGCTATGTCGGCTTCTATGAGCTCTTTGTGCTCCTCGTAGATCTCACGGGCTTTCTGTCGGGATTGCAGGGAGACCTCGGTCATGCTGTTGCCTCCTTTGCCAGGGTCTCGGTGTAAGCTTCAACGTCTGTGGGATTGAAACTTGCGTGACCTATGAGGAAATTCACGGCATGTGAGATGGTGGGCAGGTTGTTAGACCTGCCTCGTTTTATAGGTACTCCTAAAGAGTTACATTTTTGCATAAAAACAGATTGCAGCTCGTTGAGTACGTTAGATATCTTTTCATGGTCTTTACTGGCTACCTTGACTATTGCAAGGTCGCTTCTGGAAATAGCCGAAGCTATCCTGTCGTCGCTTTTACTCGTCATGATACTTGTTCCATTTATTTTTTAGCCATGCTGTAACATAGCTAAATTTGTTGTATATTGCAAATACTATATAAGAATTTCTACTTGATCACGATAAATCTGTAAATAAGCGAAAGATTAAATAGTATATTGATTAAGAACGACATGAGGTGCGGTAGTATGTGCTGTAACACATACTTTTGGTACGATTTTCTCACATCCTGGATTCGTCATCCTAGGTGCTTGTTCCAAACCGTGCACGCATCTCCCATTGTACGTACTTTGGACTTATTGACTTTTTTGAGTATTAAAGAGATTGTGAGTAGGGTGAAAGTAATTTTCATTTGGGATTAAAAAGTATTTTATTTATACTATAACTTAGTAGTTGCATATCCAACTTATGTTAAGAGTTAACTAAAGTCTGCATACTATAGTGAGAGTCAAAATGGATACAAATTCCAGCGTTTTTATTGAAGATTATTCATCTATGACCGATTGGCAGTCCTGCGCTTTTTTTTGGGAAAACATACATGTTTATGAATCATTCATTCAAAATTTAGATGCCACATGGTGATAACTTAGAATGTAATTTATTTGATAAAATATATGCAGGGATGAATGTGGACTTCCATAGATATTTATATAAATATCCTTGTACTCATTCATCGATGTCCTGAGCCATTTTCTAATCCAGCACCAGTGAGCAAAGGGTGTAAAACTTCGCAGAATATTGATTTCTAAAACAACTTTGTTACGAACAAATGACAACTTTATTATACATTAACATTTTCTAATTTATTAGAGTTCGGTGGTATAGTTTTGCAAATTAGTGGAACTTGTAAGTTGATGATTATTGTTATCTTATTAGCTGCCCAGTTCTACCCAGCAGCTGCATCAAGCAGACAGGAATCACTTCAAGAACCTTCTTACATTTCAACAGGTACTGCTGCTGCTCTGGAAATGATGTCTCAACTCAGTTCTCAGAACCAGATCAACACCAATATGGACGTGGTCGGACTTATAGACGCTTCAACAAACATAACGGATACGGATAGCGACGGACTGCCCGATTCTGTTGAGGCGGTTCTTGGAACTGATTTTAATAACACAGATTCTGATTTTGACATGCTGGACGACTATAATGAATCGATTTTCTATAAGTCGGACCCGCTTGAACCGGATTCAAATCATGACGGGCTGTCGGATTACTTTGAAGTGACAGACATCGAGTCCCTTGATGCTGATGGTGACGGTTTTCCAAATATATGGGACCTTGACAACGATGATGATGGAGTGATGGATTCAATAGACCTGTCCCCCTACTCACATTCCAGTCTTAATGACAACTTCCTTTTTGATATAAGAACAAATGGAAACCCGACATATCTCACATTCCAGATAAAGCCTCAGAATCCTGACAATTTGAGGTTAGCATTGCAGAATTGGGATTGGCCGTATGACGAAAAGGGCCAGATGAAGGACCTAGATAATTCAACTGATGATATCAAGCTCATTCCCATGCTCGAATTAAAATCAAACGTGATCCCTGACCAGTCTGACCTGCTGGAATATGGTATTGTGGTTTCCTCTGACAGGCTGTACATTCCCCTGACTGTCGTGAAGGATTATGGTACCAACGTTGCTTTTGGGGGCAGGATGTTCTTCCCAGCATCAAGTCCTTTGGATATTTCTATTAACACAAGTCTGGTCTGGTTGGTGCAAGGAAAGACCGATAATGAGAACGCCGGGGAAATAGAATCTGAAATCGTCACTCTTGCCAAATATAAAGAAGGGTTCATGCTCACTGGATTTGACGTTGAAGAGAACTATGGTACTGATGTTGGCATGTTCTACGGTGACAGTGTGAACCAGACATTGCTGGCAGGTTTTTTAATGGCCTTTTCGTATCTCAGGGATAACCAGACGACATTATATGATATGCCTGACGAGCTTATAGATGCGAATTTGACCATCAATTCTGAGATCGGATCGGTCTCGCATCGGGATATGGCAGTGTTTAACACAACGTCCGAAATGAAAGAGCAAGCACTCGGATCATTGCCTGAAAACAAGATACTTCCACTAATTGCCGCATATCAATTCAGCTTTACCAGTGAGGGCATCGATGATCTTGTTTCTGGCGACGTGTGCGTCAACGGAAATGCATTTGATTTCGACCTGACTACCTCCCCATCTCCTGCCATTGTCATGAAAACCATCAAGATGAGCTGGTATGACACAACCACAGACGAAAGTGTTGATGTGGAGTCCTTTTTAACTGAAGTGGATAATTGGGGACAGATCAACGGGCTTGATGAAAACACAATTAATTCCATGATGAGCATGGCGCTTTTATGGAATTTCGGTGAATCAGCGGTGACCAGACTAAACGGGGTATACACTAGTTTCCAGAATGCAATGGATGTGAAAGCTCAAATTAAAGCAGATGGATTCAGGTATCTTACACCCACGATAAAACTCGCCATTTTTGGCGTATATTTGTTCACCTCGATCAAGTTGGTCGGATTTGGAAAAGCTCTATGGGGTGCTATCAAAGTTACAATTGGAATTAGTGTAAAAGCAGCCGCACAGGCAGCCACTAAAGCAATAAAAGTCCTGAAAGTTGCAGGAAAGGTCATTACTTTTGCAGCAATTGCACTTGAAGCCGCTTTTGCTGTTGTTGGTTTCATAATATTTCTGGATAGTGGTTCAACCTTACAGGCAACCGTATATCTTACTGCAATGACCATCTATCTTGTGATCCTTGCACTTCTTTTGCTATCAGGACCCATAGGAGAGGTAATTGCTGCCATAATAATGATAGCTGATGCTATAGCCAGCATATTTGGATCTGGTTTTGCAGATCTGATAGGTTGGCTTGTGGGGCAGTTCATGGAAGTACATCAGGCAACTACAGTCGATATGCAAATATTGGAGAACTCAATAAACATTCTGGATTATGACGATAACGGGCTGGACGTGGGGGATCGTGTGGAATTTGAAAGCCTCGTGAATTCCACGGTAACAAAAACAGAATATGGCGACTGGTACAGACACGTTGAGAAGAGTTATGTTATCCCGTCATACACGTTACTGTGGAAGAATTCGTATTTCGCTTCATACAATGAGTCTACTGATATTGTCGCATACGATTCGAAGTATCCGAACTCAACAAATACAACCTACGCTGCCAAGGCATGGCTGGAGCCTGTTAGACCGACCATCAATTTCGGGCAGGGAGCCTTCTTTAAAGTTGACTACAAATACTATTACATCGAAGAAAAAATAGAATGGGATATGAGATGGCATACATACGACAGGGAAAAAACAGGTTTCCAGATCCTTAATATCCCTACTGTTTATTTTGACGTGTTGCCCGAAAATATTGAAGATTTCAAGGACTGGGCTCATATGATCTATAAGGTCTGTATACTTGGTAATGAAGACTGGTGTTTTACCATGGATATGCCTCCCAACCCGTATCCTGTGGATAGTGATGGCGACGGGTTGAACGACTCGGAAGAAACGGTCACCAACATGATGAAATGGGATACCGACGGGGACGGGTTGAGCGATAAATACGAACTGGACATCGGGACAGATCCAAATAATTGGGATGCTGACCAGGACGGATTGAATGACAAAATGGAGCTTTTCTACGGCACCAATACCTTGAACTGGGATTCCGATGACGATGGACTGTCAGACTACATGGAACAAACCGGATGGGCGATCACCTTCAACTTTGATGGCAAGACGATAAACATACCGGTGCGCTCAAATCCACTTTTGAACGATACGGACGGCGATGGCCTGGATGACCAGACGGAATACTACAGCAATCTAAACCCACGGTCAAAGGATACTAACGGTGATGGAAATAACGATGTGGCAAATCCAAAACTTGTTCCTGCCATGGAGTTTGTTACAAAATGGGGCAGTGAAGGAACAGGGAATGGAGAATTTGATTACTGCCGTGACGTTGGAGTTGACCAAAACGGAAACGTGTATGTCCTTGACAGAAATCGTGTTCAAAAATTCGATTCCGGTGGAACCTTTATAACAAGCTGGTCAATACCTTATTATGGGTATGGAATTGCAGATGATATCTATAACGTCGTTGCTGTTGCCATGGCCGACCCGTATGGCGCATATAACGGAGTTATTGTGTACGATCTGAATGGTAACCAACTATCGAACACTGCTAGTTTTGCTACTCCAATATACGACGTTGCAACCGATCAAAATGGCTATTTATATCTCACTGATAGTGTGAACCATTTAGTGAAAAAGTACAATATTAACTGTGTCTACACTGGCACACAATGGGGAGGTTTGGGAACCGTGGCTGGAAAATTCGATCATCCGAGTGGGATTGCAACAGATTCCAATGGATATGTATATGTTGCCGACATGGGTAACAATCGCATTCAGAAGTTCAGTGGCAGTGGTACTTTTATCAGGTCCATCCCCGGATATCCCCCATGGACTTTTTCCACCCCATATGGAATGAATGCGGATTCTGAAGGAAATGTTTTTGTATCGGACCGTGATAATCATCGGATTTTAAGATTTGACACCAATGGTTTGCATGAATTGGCATGGGGTAGTGAAGGTTCATCCGATGGGCAATTTGAAAGGCCGTGGGGAATTGGTGTCAGTCCGGATGGTTGTGTCTATGTTGCAGATGAGGAGAATAATATCATCCAGAAGTTCAATGAAACACAGGTCTACTACCCTCCGGATATATTTGATCCCGATAGTGACACAGATGGGGAAGGTCTGAGGAATATTGAGGAGATGAACGGCTGGGCTGTGTCCTTTGTAAATTCAACCGGTGTCTTCTATGTAAACGTGACGAGTGAGCCTTTGATCAATGACACCGATTATGATGGACTCACTGATTATCAGGAGTTCAACTTCTTTACAAATCCCAGAGATGTGGATACAGACGATGATGGGCTGACAGATTACGTTGAATGGGTGCTCGGGACGAACATTAAAGGTTATGATAGTGATGTCGATGGTCTGGATGATAACCTTGAAATGATATTTGGAACCGACCCCTGGCTATATGATACCGATGGAGATGGAGTCTCGGATTATTATGAGTACCTGAATTACTCCAATCCAAGAGATGACGACACGGATGGCGACGGGCTCAATGACTCCGAAGAGCTTGCATTTAACTCGAGCATGCTTAATCCGGATTCTGACGGGGATATGCTGCCTGACGGGGAGGAATATAACCAGAGTAGCGACCCCCGAAATCCTGATACCGACGGGGACGGCTTGGACGATGGCAATGAGAGCCTGTATAATACCAATTTGCTGCTTAATGATACAGATGGTGACGGTGTTGGTGACAATGAGGAAATTGAAAACTGGATGGACCCCCTGAACAACGACACGGATGGCGACGGTCTCGATGATTATTCCGAACTTCTGAACGGTACGAACCCGGTATTCGGCGATACGAGGGGTAATGGTATCAACGATTCAAAAGACCCCTATTCACTGGCTCCCAACGTGGAAGAGATCTGGATGACCTATGACACGGATGAAGATACCGAGAAGTTCATAGAAAATCTTAATAAATACAGCAATGTCACAATTTTCCAGCCTGAAGAACTAGCCAATTATTCAAGCAAACCGTACATCCTGATCGTTGGAAGACCAGGTCTTGAGAACAATACTGCAGGCAATATAAGCTACGGCATCCTGAATAGCTCCTCACCGGATGATCTGGCAAAGATGCAGGAATCGGACTATGACAGGTTCTATACCGCTTATGATATCTGGACTTCACCCCAGACAGTTGTGATGCTATCCCATCCCTATGTTTTCGACCACTACGCGGTATTGGATTCTTTCAAGACCCTTAATCAGACTATAGAATATCAGACACTTGTAAGTTCGATAACTGTTGATGCTATCAAAGAGATGGACGTGTTTATCTGGATCGAACTTGGAAAACCTGGAAAACCCACTATCGGACTGGCTACCTATAACTCAACAGATGTTCCTCACGTAT